>JAYVJI010000626.1:0-4997 GCA_043769435.1 Verrucomicrobiota bacterium | reverse complement strand
GCAGGGCGCGCGGGACGGGACGGGGAGCCGGGATGGTGTGAGCTGCTGTATAATTATGCAGATACCCGCACGCAGGAATTCTTCATTGAGGGTAACAATCCTGACTATGCGTCGGTATGTGATATCTATGAAACGCTCCGCGATCGAGCCAACACGGGATGGCAGGTCGAGGCGAGCATAGAGCAGATCAAGGAATGGAGCATGGCCCCGAGCACGATGGTCGTCAGCTCTGCCATGAATCTGCTGCGCCGCGCGGGGTATCTGGAGAGGTACGATATTCCCGGCAAGAGAGTGCGGGGCACACAACTGCACCAGCCTATCATCACAGGAAGGAATCTGAACCTGGACCGCAAGGCCATGGAGGAGAAGTCCCGGCGAGACCATGAAAAGCTGCGGCGGATGATCGACTGGTGCGAAGCGTTCTCCTGCCGGCAGCGCGCCATTTTGCGATACTTCGGTGAGGAGGGCAGCGACTGTGGGAACTGCGATCAGTGCCTGGGTGCGGCTAGTAGGCAAGGCTCGCGTGCGGCCACAGCGGCGGAGCTGGAGACGGTGAGGAAACTGCTCAGCGGTGTGGCCCGGAGCGGCGTCAGGACGGAGTCAGGCTATGAGGGAAAATACGGGCGGGCGCGGATCATCGGTATGCTGACGGGGAGCCGGAGTAAGGAGGTCCTCAGTGCTAGGCTGGATGAGCTGAGCACCTACGGGCTTCTGCGGGAATCCACTCCGGCGTATGTGCAGCTGCTTTTCCGGGAGCTGGAATCCGCCGGTTACCTCTGTGTGTCACACGGGGAATTTCCCCTCATAGGCATGACCCCGCGCGGCGTGCAGCTGATGAGGGAGGGCGGAGAGCTGCGGCTCAACTGGCCGGGGAGCGGGGTTGCTCTGGCGCCGCAGCGGAAGGAGGTGAAGGAGGTCCGCATCACGGAGATAGGATTTGATGAGGACCTGTATGAGAAGCTGCGGCACCGGCGCGATGCCATGGCCAAGAAGGAGGGGATCAGTCCCGGAGCGATCCTTTCTAACAAGGTGCTGGAGTTCCTGACACGTCTGAAGCCAGCCAGCCGTGAAGCGGCCTTGCGCATCCGCGGCATCACCCCTGCGAAAGCAGGTTGGCTAAAGCCGATGCTGGAAATCATAAGTAAGCACAAGTAGTTCCAACTCGTTCTTCATCAGGGAGATGAGGGAGGGAATACCGGCACCATCCAGAACGGATCCGGCGTGTCCCACCAGCACATGACATGATCGGAATGAGCGCGCACGGTTTTCATGTTTTGGCGCGACACTGAACCGGCGCTGCTGCAAGGAGATGTCTGCCGAATGCAGAGAAACGCGGGAGGCGGATGGGCGGCGCGACTTTCCCTTGCTCAGACGGGGGCCTAGGTATGGGGTGTGTGTATTATGGGACGCCAATGGCTACTAGCACACCGGGAGTCTGCCTCGCTGAAAAAGTCGCAGACGACATCGAAACTGGCACGGGAAATCACCCTGGCGGCGAAAGCCGGTGGCGGTGATCCTGCGGGAAACGCACGTCTGGCCGTAGCCATAGAGCGGGCGAAGAAGGACAGCGTCTCGCGCGACGTGATAGAGCGGGCCATCTCCAAGGGGGCGGGCACGGGGAAGGATGCGGCGGTGATGGATCTGGTGACCTTTGAGGGCTATGCCCCTAACAAGGTCCCGGTGATCGTGGAGGCGTGGACGGATAATAATAACCGCACGTCCTCTGAGGTCCGGGTGCTGTTCCGGAAAGGGACGCTAGGCCAGACTGGCAGCATGAAGTTTCTCTTCAACCATGTGGGGCTGGTGGAGGCCCACCGTGCTCCGGACGGAGTGGATCCGGAGGAGGCCGCCATAGAGGCTGGGGCCAGTGAGGTGGAACCGCTAACACATGAGCAGAATGATGAAATCCCGGAAACCCGGATCGGGGCGCGGTTTGTCTGTGAACGTCCCGCGACCGGAGCTGTTTCTCATTGGCTGGCGGCGAACGGCTGGACTGTGGTGACCTGTGAGCTGGGTTATCTGCCAAAGGATTTCCCGGAACTGACGGAGGAGCAGCAGCTGGAGGTAGGCGCGTTTTGCCAGGCGCTGGATGAGCATGAAGATGTCCACCGGGTCTGGGCCGCGGTGCGCTGAGCGGACTGCTGATTTGATATGAAGAAAATTTCCCGCAATGATATTTCGCGCATGTCCGCGAAGGAATTTGCGGCGGCAGCCCGCGAGCCCTACATGCGGTTGCTGGGCTTTCTGAAGCCCTACCGGAAGCGCTTCATCATCGGTCTAGCCTGTGGAGCTGTCTACGGTCTGGTGAACGGGTTGATGGTCCTGGCGGTGAACCACATCACGACGGAGGTGCTGCCGAAGGAGGAATCCAAGGGGCGGAACGGGACCAGTGCAGCGGATGCGTATTATCCCTCAAAGGAACTGCCCGTGGTGCGGCATGCGCTGGCGAGGCTAAAGGTACCGGCAGCGGAAGCAGAAGCCGCAGCGGCTTCCTACGCGGCATTCCGCAGTGAGGCGCATGACCTCGCGCTGCAACGTCCTCCGGCAGATGGCCCACACCCTCTCGAGGGGCTGAAGCTGCACCCGGCGCTGCCTGCGGAATTCCGCCTGCTGCTGGAGGGAGAAAGGGCTCTGCTCAGTGGTCCGCAACTCGAGCCACCATCGAAGTGGGAGATCTTTTTGGAGCAGATCACCGCCGCAAAACCAGTCCCTGACCACCTGCAACGGGCGAGGGCCTCATGGCAGGAACTCATGGCCCTGCCTGAGGAGCAGCGCACCCACGCCACGCTGACGGCTCGGTATTTTCTGGCCCGCACAGAAGCAAAGTCAGAGGATCAGAGCGCCGGCTTTGGCAAGCTGCGGGAGGAGGCTAGGAGCGGAAAATTCAGCGATCCTCTGAACCTGGCGGAGTATGCCCCCCAGCCCAAGGAGATAAGCGTGATCATGAGTCTGTGCCTGATCATCCCGGCCATCATGCTGCTGCGGGCGGTGTTCGGCTGGCTGAACAGCTACTGCCTCACATGGGTGAGCCTACGCGTCTTGGACGACATCCGCACGAAGCTCTTTAACCGCGTGCTGGGCCAGTCGATGGATTTTTTCCACAAGCAGAAATCCGGTGACCTGCTGCAGACCGTAGTCAATCAAACTAGGGTGGCACAGCAGGCCCTGACAAGTGTGGTGGGGGAGATCGTGAAGGAGCCCATCAGCATCATCAGCGCCCTGATCGCTCTGCTGCTGATCGATCCTAAATTCACGCTGATGACCCTGCTGCTGTTCCCGCTGTGCATCATCCCGGTAGTGGTCATCGGTAGAAAAGTGAGGAAGGCGGGCAATGATGAGGAAAGCGAGGCCGGTGCCATGAGCGTGATCCTGCAGGAGGCGCTAAGCGGTATCCGGGAGGTGAAGAGCTACAGCCGGGAGGACTACGAGAGCAACCGGTTCAGCGTCTCAAACCGGAAGATGCTGCAGAGCATGATGCGCTGGCGTAAGGCCATGGAGGCTGTGGGGCCGCTGGTCGAGGTCGTCGCGAGCGTGGGGGTGGCCGGAGCCCTCGTCTACGTCTACATGAAGGGGATGCCTGCGGGGAAATTCATCGCCCTGAATGGCGGACTGGTCATGCTTTACCCGCCTGCCAAGGCCTTGAGCCGGATCCCGCTCATGCTTCAGAAGTGTCTCGCCGCGACGACGAAGATCTTTGAACTCATGGACCGTGAGGTCAAGGTCAAGGACCCGGAACAACCGCTCTCACTGCCTCCTGGCGACCGTGGCAGGAGCATCGTCTTTGAGGCGGTGGACTTTCAGTATAAGAAGGACACGCCGGTCGTCATAGACATCAGGCTGGAGATCCCGTCTGGATCATCCTGCGCGCTGGTGGGCCGTAGCGGTGCTGGAAAGAGCACGCTTTTCTCGCTGTTGCTGCGGTTCTATGACCCTGGCTGCGGACGCATCCTGATGGACGGCACAGACATCAGGTCCATCACCCAGCAAAGCCTGCGGCAGGAGATCGGCGTGGTCAGCCAGGAGGTCTTCCTTTTCCACGACTCCATCTACGAGAACATACGCTACGGGCGGCTGGACGCGACGCGGGAGGAGATAGAGGAGGCGGCGCGGCGTGCTTATGCGCACGACTTCATCATGGCATCCCGGCAGGGGTATGAAACAGTGATAGGTGACCGCGGCTCACTTCTCAGCGGGGGACAGCGACAGCGTATTTCCATCGCCCGGGCATTCCTGAAAAACGCCCCGGTGCTCCTGCTGGATGAGGCTACCAGTTCGCTGGACAGCGAGAGCGAAAGCCTCATCCAGAAAGCCATCCATGAGCTGTCCGAAGGCAAGACTATGCTCGTCATCGCGCACCGCCTCAGCACCGTGATCAACTCCAACATCATTGTTGTCATGGACCACGGCAGGATCGTGGATGCGGGTCCCCACGCGGAACTGATCGCGCGCTGCGCACTCTATCAGCAACTCCATGCGATGAATTTTGACACTGGCGAGCTGCCGTCTGCAGAGGCCGCCTGAACCCGCCCGTCCCGTGCCCGGCGTTAGGCCTTGCACACAGTCGGATTCTGCCCACTTACCCTCCACTAACCAGCCTCCAGCAGCCCACATGACCCGACTCAACCAACCACAGCGCGAAGCACTTATAGAACTGCTCTGCCTCGCCGCCGCGACGAATCACCGGTCCTCCCCTGCGGAAGAGGCGGCCATGCACCGCGCCCTGCAAAAACTGGGCTGGGAGGAATCCCGGCTGCCCCGGCAGTATTTCCTGCTGCACGCCTTGCAGGAGGCCCGGGACATCGTGGATGATGAAAAGTGCGTCGTGGCATTCATCGCTGCCAAAACCGGGCTCTTTGCCACACCGGCGGAGCGTAAGACCGCGCTGGAACTCATCATGCTGGTGTTGGAAATCGATGGCATGGACGAGCAGGAAGACACCTTCCTGGCCCGGGTCACGGCCGCCCTGGAGGACTGACCGGAGCCTATCCGGAGCGCGG
>JAYVJI010000625.1:0-2589 GCA_043769435.1 Verrucomicrobiota bacterium | reverse complement strand
CTCAAAGAGTCTCTGCTTTGGATCGCTCATGATGATATCTCCTCCCGTTCACTGGTGCTCCCCGGCGGCACGAGAGTCTCTCCTGCGGAGTTGACGGTCCGTGCGCTAGGGGCGATGCAAACCGGCAGATTCTTCCGTCCGATGGCTTCGCAATGGCAGATGATTCTCAATGCGGGACTGCTCCTGGCCTGCCTGATGCTCGTGCATATCCGGAAGACATGGCTCTGGCCGCTGACCCTGATTTCTGCTGCGGGCGTTATTGGCGGCAGCGTTTTCCTTTATCAAAGAGACCACCTGTGGCTGCCGCTGACTCCGCCCCTGTCCATTCTTGCCGCTACTATTCTGCTCAGTTACATCTTGCCCCGTTCCCTCATGAAAGGCCAGGCCCCCTTGCCGCAGCCTACGCGCACAGGCTCCCGCCGGGTCTTGATCCCTGTGGAGCCAGCCGCCACGCCCAGACGCGAGGCGGCAGATGCCGCGCCTGAACCCGTGCAGAACACAGCTTCCCTCCCCGCTACGGAGCCTGCCCTGCAGACGCCGACAGAACCCAAGCCAGAGGCAAAAACGGCGGTCATTCCCACGCTGCGAAAAGCGAAAAAGGGGCGGAAGCACTAGCAGCCGCACCGCCCCAGAGAGCACATCTCCTGTTTCCGCAGTAACAGGAGGCAGCTACGATTCACGGCAAAGCCCTTGTCAAAGCACGCGGGGATGAAATGATGCGGGGATTGAGCGACCTACCTACAGCGCCAGCCGCGAGAGGTTGGCTCATCCGCATTCCAGAAGTTTTCAGTGCTCTGACTCCGGAGATACTGGAGAGTATGGGCATAGAGAAAACGATGCCGCTGGGGCCGGAGTATCACCTGCTGCCCGGGCAGGGGTTTTTACCGGCGCTACCGCTGGCACCTTTCATCCGCTGGCATTTACCCGTGCATCACAGCTGGCCCTGCCACCCTCGAAAGATGGTGGGTTTCGTCGAAAAGGCGGCCCAGGCGATCCGGGGAAAGTTCGCAGGGCATCACCCGCAGACGATTCAGGCAGGGCCGCTCACAGCGGGAGCGCCCGGGGACTACTACAAGGGCCTAGCATCCAATCTTCGCGGCCGGTTGTTGCAGTTGTTTCCGGGCCTGCCGGTGCCTCCCCATGATGCCGAAGCTCAAGAACGGGATGCCCCGACTTTGTTTGTCCTCACAGGCGAAACAGGGCTTTTCTGCGGCCTGCAAAGCCCTCGGGTCAGCATGGGATTTCACCCCGGCGGCACCCGTTATATCAGTCAGGCAGGGGAGGAAACGATCAGCAGGGCCGGCGCTAAGCTGGCGGGGGCTCTGCATCATCTGTTACTCCATCAGCCAGCCCCGCCCTCCGGCAGTCACTGGCTGGAACTGGGGGCCAGCCCTGGCGGCATGACGGCGGAATTACTGCGGCGCGGCTACCGGGTGACTGCGGTGGACCGCGCACCGCTCGATCAACGCCTTGCCGGCCGGGCGGGGCTCATTTTTGCCCGGGAGGATGTAGCAATGTTCCAGCCGCCGCCCGCCCGGAAATACCAAGCCTTGCTCTGTGATATGAATGGCGATGCCCAGCGCTCGCTTCAACATGTCATCCGTCTCAGCCGCTATTTGGAACCGGGAGGACTGGTGGTTTTCACGCTCAAGCTGCCGAATGCTGAATCTTTCACCGAGATCAATACCGTCACAGCATTGATCAGAAAATCTGCGGAAATGGCCGGGCTGGAGTTTATTTCCGGGGCGCATCTGCCCTACAATCGACAGGAATTCACCATGATCTGGCGCAAGACAGAGCCCCACACAGGCGGTATCAAAGTTGAAAAAGGCTAGAAAAACGGCTTGCGAAGCGCTGAACCGGGGCGATAGCAACGCTCCCGTAAGGGAACCGCTAAACCCCGCTAATACCAACCATCCTTTCCGCTGGATCGGGCGAAAGCCTGAGCAGGACACAACCAAAGAGCGCGCGCTTGCGCTGCCTGTGCAGGGGAGAGACCAATAAATCATGCCCTCAGAACTACTAAAAGAACTCGTTGAAGCCGGCGTCCACTTTGGACACCAAAGCAAAAAGTGGCACCCTAACATGAAGCCTTATCTGCTTCAGATCAAAAACGGGGTCCACATCATCAATCTCGAAGAAACTGAAAAGCAGCTCGGGGTGGCTGCGGAATTCCTAACCGGCATCGCCCGTGAGGGGAAGAAGATTCTCTTTGTCGGCTGCAAGCGTCAGGCCCAAGAGCCAGTACGTGAAGCGGCAGAAAAAACGGGCCACTACTACGTGAACCACCGTTGGCTGGGGGGCACCCTGACTAACTGGACGACCATCGTGAAGTCCATCCAGCGCCTGAAATATCTCGAAAACATCGAGAATCAGCCGGAATACAAGAAAATGTCCAAAAAGGAGTTGGCAGCCTTGGGCCGCGAGTGTGCCAAGCTGGCGAGGAATCTCTCCGGCATCCGTGAAATGGGTGGCCCGCCAGACGCCATGGTCATCATCGACAGCCATCGCGAGGAAATCGCTGTTGCTGAAGGCACCCGCCTTGGGATTCCTATCGTAGCGCTGGTGGACAGCAACGCCAATCCCCTA
>JAYVJI010000624.1:0-3581 GCA_043769435.1 Verrucomicrobiota bacterium | reverse complement strand
GCTGCTTGCGGTCTTCCTGCATTTTTTCCAGCAACGCTTTGCGCTCCGCTTCTGCTGTCTTTAACTCCGACTGCTGCTGTTTCTTCACCACCATAGTCTGCTTTTGCAGGGAACCGATGCGCCCCCCCCTGGCTTCCTCCAGGCTTTTCGTCAGTTTTTTTTCCTCACTCCGCCGTGCAGCAGACAGCCGTGCTTCCCGGCGTTGAAACTGCGCCTGCACCCGCTCCATGCTGGCAGCGTGACGTTCCCGCTGAGAGTGGATGCGTCCCGCCAGGGCCTCAGTCATTTCTTTGAGCGCATTGTCAGCCCGGCGCTTCAGGGCAAAGCCGGCGCTTCGGTGCCCGCTGGTCAGTGCCGCCTCCCGTCCGGCAAAACCTGAGACCGCTTGGCTGTAGGCTCCCAGTAGTTGAAGAGTCTGCGGAACGGTGAGGGATGGAGCGGGCATGACAGTTCCGTGTTAGGTTATCAGGCGCGGCCGCGGTAGTTGAAAAGCTCGCTCAGCACTGGCACTGGCAGCGCTTTCTTTTTGAACAGCGCGCTGACAGCCGCGTGCACTTTTCGCTGCGCCTTCGCGGTTAACTGCCGGCCCTTGCGTGCTTTGGTCACCACCTTGTGGGTCAACCCAGTACCGGTGATGGCCGCCACGACCTCATGATTGGCTATCGCATGAGCAGCCAACAGGGAATCCACGGGCTGTACGCCCATTTCCATGCCTGCGGTTTCCTGTTCGTCCTGATCGTTCATAGACCGCCACATGAAGCGGGGAATCCGTCCGCGTCAAACCATTGATAGCGTTACCCCAATAACTGGTGTCCTGAGCAATCTTAACCTGATTGGGAGGCAGCTTGGTCGGACCACTTTGTTCATGGAGTAGTCCCACTGCGTCGGAGCACAGTGATGGATTCGAGGTGCTTGGTATGGGGAAAGAGGTCGAACGGCTGGACGGCGGTTAGTTGCCAGCCGGCGTCGAGCAGGATGCGGAGGTCACGCATTTGGGTGGCAGGGTTGCAACTGACGTAGACGATGGTCTCCGGCCCGAAAGCTATGAGCTGCTGAAGGAACAACTCGTCGCTGCCGCGGCGTGGCGGGTCGATGAGGACGGCGGTGCGGGCGGGGTCGCTGGTGATTTGTTCAAAGATCTTTTCCGCGCTTCCTGCCACGAACCGACAATTGGTCAGGCCATTGCGTGCTGCATTTTGTGCCGCGCGGGTCACGGCTGTGGCGGCTATTTCTATGCCGGTGACTTCCTTGAAATGGCGGGCGGCGAACAGACTGAAGAGACCGCTGCCGCAATACGCATCAACGAGGAATTCCGCGCCGCCGGCCCGTGCCTGATCCACAGCCCAGGACGTGAAGGTCTCCAGGATGAAAGGGTTGTTTTGAAAAAAGTCCCCGGCGAGAAATTCGAACTTGAGGCCCGCAACAGTAGCCATGGCGGTGGCGTTCGGATCTGAGAGAACGCCAGCATCGGTATCCCGCATGAGCAGGGTTCCACCGCGCTTCCATGTGCGGGACATCACTTGTGCCCGGCCGGCTGGAAGCGCTGCGTTGATGGCTTCCGTGGCGATTTCGCAGCGGGTCACATCCACTATTTCCTTGCGTCTTCCGGCGCGGAGAAAGCCGACCTCAGTCACTGGCTGGCCTTTGTGGGGCTCGAAGTGGGGGGTAATCTTGGAGCGGTATCCCCAAACTGCGGGCGAGGGGATGACCTCTGAAACGGGGAACTCCACCTTGACCATGTGCAGGAGGAGTTCCTGCACCTGGCGTCGCTTCCATGCGAGCTGTTCGGGGTATGCGAGGTGCTGATATTGACAGCCTCCGCAGTGGCCAAAGAGCGGGCATTTTGGATCAATCCGATAGGGCGAGGGTCGCAGCACCTCGATCAGGTCGGCATCACTGAAGTTCTTATCGTTGCGCCAGACGCGGGCCCGGATGAGTTCTCCAGGGAGAGCGAAGGGCACCATGATGACCCACCCGTCGAGGCGGCCCAGTCCCTGGCCCATGTTGGTCAGGGTAGTGATTTCCAGCTCAATCTCCTGATGCCATGTAAAGGGATGCGGCTGAAACTTCCGAGGGGCTGGCTGACTCATTCCGAGGTGCGGCTGGCGAGAAACAACCGCATGAACGCGCCGAATGAAAACAGGCCGAGCACGCCGAAGACAGCGGCCTTATAGTAGTGCCAGTCCGGCAGGGTGCCGGCACTGACGCCGCGCATGATTTTGAAAACGTTAGACCCGGCGGTGCAGAGGAGGAGGAAGGCCAGCGCGAGCCCCGCCCACAGCGCCCACTTTCGTCCCTTGCTCAAAACGGAGGCGAAGACGGCTGCCAATACAGCACAGACGCCGCAGATGATGAGGCCTGTCTTTCCGCTGGGATTCCAGCCTGTCACCTTGGTTTCGGCATTATAGAGGACGCTGGCCAGAGCTGGGAGCAGCAGGCTGCCTGCGTAGGTATAGAGTGTGGATACTGCTGATTTCATGATATGATTTTATACGTATGCGGAAAGGGTCTCAGACTTCGAAGGCCCCAGCCACTAGCTGCTGTTGCTCTGCCTTATGCAGGGTGCTGCTGCCTACGGCAGGGCTGGCGGACCGGTCCCGGCCTGCATAGCGCACGCGGGTGCCAGTGTTCTTTTCCAGGCGGTGGACGATGTAGCTCCAAGCGCCCATGTTGAGCGGTTCTTCCTGACACCATACGCGCTTCTTATCCGCCTTCGGGTATCGGCTGACGATGTTATTGAAAAGGTCCTCATTGAAGGGATAGAGCTGCTCGATGCGAATGATGGCGGTGTTTTTGATCTGCTGTTCGTTCCGGTAGTTGATCAGGTCGTAGTAGACTTTTCCTGAGCAGAAAACGAGCCGGGTGATCCGGGATGCCGGGCCGGGCAGTTGCTCGTCGTCGATGACCTCGCGGAAGCTGGTATCTCCGGTGAAGTCTGCATCGGCACTCACTGCTTGGGGATTGCGGAGCATGGATTTCGGCGTCATGATGACAAGTGGCTTGCGGAATGGCCGCATCAGTTGCCGGCGTAATACGTGGAAGTATTGAGCGGGTGTGGTCAGATTACAGACTTGAATATTCCCCTCCGCACAAAGCTGGAGAAATCGCTCTAGGCGGGCGCTGCTGTGCTCCGGTCCCTGGCCTTCATAGCCGTGGGGCAGAAGGAGGACTATGCTGCTGGGCTTCTGCCACTTGCTCTCGGCACTGGCAATGAATTGATCGATGATGACCTGGGCGCCGTTGGCGAAATCCCCGAACTGAGCTTCCCAGAGAATGAGCATCTCCGGAGCCATGAGGCTGTATCCATAGTCAAACCCCAGCACGGCCGCTTCGCTGAGCAGTGAATTGTAAACCCGGAATGTAGCCTGGTCTGGTGCGAGGTGCTGGAGCGGGATGAAACGGTCCCGGTTTTCGCTGTCGTAAAAGCAGGCATGACGCTGAGAAAAAGTGCCCCGTCGCACATCCTGACCGGAAAGCCGCACAGGGTGTCCGTCCGTGAGCAGGGAAGCGAAGGCCATGTGCTCCGCGTGGCTCCAGTCGTAGGGCCCTCCGGCTTCGGAAGCTGCCCGCCGTTTGTCGAC
>JAYVJI010000623.1:0-7185 GCA_043769435.1 Verrucomicrobiota bacterium | reverse complement strand
TCCTGTGAACCGCACGAGCTTTGCGCTGGCCGCGACACCAGGGGGCGCATCCATCGCTGGCATGACCGTCGGCACAGGCACCATGACCATCCGCCGGACACCGTCGCCGGTCTACAGCACCGCGATCTCCATCGCCTACAGCCAGCAGGTGCGCGCACGGGCTTTTGAAGCCGGTCGGCCTTATGGACCGATCCGCAGCGAGGGCTACTTCATACTGGATGCCGCCGCGCAGGCTTTCACCTCCAACGTGCCAGTAATGCTGCTGCACAGCTTTGGCAGCAATCACCCCAGCACGGCCGCGGCCACACCGGAAGATACCAAGTCAGCGTATTGGTTTGTCTATGAACCAAAGGTGGAGGTGATCGGCCAGCCGGCAGTGACCCGCCTGACCAACCTGCCGGACCTCGCCGTTCCTGCCTACTTTGAACGAAGAGGTTCCAGCACCTTTGGGGAGTTGAAATATTCCATGACCATGGGAGCGCTGAGTGAAGAAGATGACGGACGTAATGTCTCGCCGCTGGGCTTTGCCACCAATGACGACTTCGTGCTCAACGCGCATTACACCTTTGACCGCTCGTTGATGCATAATGATCTTATCTATCGCCTGAGCAATGACGCCGGTCGCTACGCGCCGCGCACCAGACATGTGGAGGTCTTCATGAGCGTGAACAACGACATCGCAGCCTCTGGAGCTACTCCGGCCTACGGACTGGTCACCGGGGCGACTACTTCTGCGGACTACTACGGCGTTTTCAGTTTTCAGGATAAGATCCGCCGCGGCAACGGGCTGGTTGAAGTAGAGAAATTAACAGCCATCGACAATACGGCTCCTAACGTCCAAGGCGGCTATATATTCAAGATCGACAGGCTCGACACCGGCGACGCAGGCCTGAACGCAGGAGGTCGCACCTTTGCGCTGGTGCAGCCCAAAGAATTTTCCTCCTACCCGGCGCATCTCCAAGTCATGACCAACCCCCAGAAGACATACCTCCAGGGGCAGCTGAATTCCATGTGGAGCGCGCTTCAGGCCCCTAACTTCATGGACCCCGGCGTCGGCTACGCGGCATGGCTGGATGTGCCCGCCGCCATCGACCACTGGTGGCTGAGTATCCTGCCTAAAAGCGCCGACGCCTTCCGCCTCAGCGGCTACTGGCATAAGTCACGCTTCGGAAAGCTTGCCATGGGGCCGATCTTTGACTTTGACCGGGCCATGGGCTCCACGGACGGACGAGACCTCAATCCTGTGACATGGCGGGGCGACACTGGTGACCTTGGCACCGACTACTTCCGCAGTAATCCTGCCATTTACTCACCGAATTATTTCCAGAATATGTTCGCCGATCCTAACTACTGGCAGGCAACGATTGATCGCTATGAAGACCTACGTAAAGGTGTGCTCACCACCGCCCGTGTCCACGCGATCGTAGACGAATGGACGGAATTGCTGGACCCCGGGAATGCAGCTAACACTCCGGCCAAGCGGAACTTCTTGAAGTTCACCGGCACTCCTCCGCGCGGGGCCGCCGCCAACACCCCTGGCACCAATGGCACCTTTCGCGGTGAGGCGCAGTGGCTCAAGAACTGGTGGGGCAAGGCCGGGGCCGTCACCGCGAATGGCCGCTTCGATTTCGTGGACGGCCAATTCATGCGCCCGCCTGTGGGCAGTTCCCCCAGCGGGCCCGTCCCTACTGGCACGCCCATCACGCTCACTTCCCCCAGTCAGTCCATTTCCGGCGTGAAGATCTACTACACCACCAACGGTGCTGATCCGCGCGCTGCGGCCACAGCCTCGCAGACCCTCTATAATCCCGGCACCCCTTCTACCGTCGCGACACTGCTGCCGGAAGTGAGTGCGGTGCGCGCCATAGTGCCCAACGCTGACTCCGTCGGTGGAACTTTAGCTGGTGCCTACGAGGAATGGCACGGCGCGGATATCAACGCCAACGGGGATAACGCTGACGACTTCAATGACTCGACATGGTTCACCAATCCAGCAGCCTCCATCAACGGAGTGGGCTACGATGACAGCTTTGTCGCACCAGCTGTCGACTACCAGCCCTTCTTGCGCCTGAGGTGGAACACCGCCGCTAATAACAGTGCCACCTCACCCGCGCCGGTGCCGCCCGCGATCGCTGCTCCCGGTGTGGCGAACGTGATGCGCAGTGGCACCATCGGCGGCACCGCCTACTCAGGGAATCAGTCCTGCTTCATCCGCTGGGCATTCAATCTCTCCGCAGGAGATCTCGCCCTCGCCACCAACCCTTCCAATTCCGTCAAACTGCAAATGCGCTACGACGATGGTTTTGTCTCATGGCTCAACGGGGTGGAACTGACCCCCGCCCGCGCCAATGCACCCGCTGCCCTCGGAACTGTGCCTAAGTATCCTTTCTCCACTGCCGCCACTGCCACCCACGACGACGGACTTTCTATTACCTATGTGGACTTTGATATCACCACATTCGTCTCGAACCTTCACACCGGCACTAACATGCTAGCCGTGCAGGGGCTGAACTCAGGCCTCGGCAGTTCGGACTTTGTGATGCAAGCCAGAATCGTAGTCACCGGCCCGCCTAGTGCCCGCCCGGCCTACACGCCCAGCCTCACTGCTGGCGCCACAGAGTTCACCTCAGCTCTCAACATCACAGTGCCGACACAGATCATGGCCCGCACCCTGCACCCGCTGCTGGCCTCCGATCCTCCCACCAGCCTCGGCGGCGGCACTGGCGTTGTGCCCAATGGCTCCAGTTGGAGCGGGCTCACCGTGCTCTACTACTTCCCCGGCGCTGCCGCAGCTGCCCAGGCAAATGTGCAGATCAGCGAGGTCTTCTACCACCCGTCGCCTCCCACCGCAGCGGAGATCGCCGCAGGTTTCCTGAATTCGAATGACTTTGAATTCATCCGCCTCACCAATACCGGCGCGAGCCCCGTGGACCTCACCGGCATTTATTTCTCAAACGGCCTGAACTTCACCGCCGTGCCGGGCCTCCAAAACTGGCTGCCCGCAGGAGCCAGCGTCGTCGTTGTCGAAAACACCCCTGCCTTCATCAGCCGATACGGGACCAGCTTCACTATCCTCGGCGAGTTCAACGGGGAACTCGATGACGGCGGTGAGCACATCGTCCTGAACGACAGGACAGGAGCCATCATTTCTGACTTCATCTACGGCGACGGCAATGGCCCCGGCGACGACTGGCCCACGCAGCCGGACGACGGCTACTCCCTCATCTACGTCAGCGGCAACCCTAACCTCTCCGGAAGCTGGCGCAGCAGCCTCGACCCCGGCGGCACCCTAGCCAATACCTACGCCCGCTGGCAAAAGCGTTACTTTGTCGCCGCCGATATCCCATCACAGGTCATGACCGCCGACACCGACAAGGACGGCCTCAACAACCTAGGTGAATACGCCTTTGCTACAGATCCGCGTACCAGCGGAGCCGAGGAGCACGCCATCGGCCTCGCCGCAGGTGGCGGTCAGCCAGGTCGGCTCAGATTCAGCCGCCGCATCGACACCACTGACCTGACCTGGATCGTGGAATCCTCAACAGACCTTGGCGTGGTATGGACACCTGTCCCAGGCGCTCCGCTCAGCACGGTCAATAACCGTGACGGTACCGAGACGCTCACCTACGATGCTCCCGGCGCTCCAGCAGGAGTCCGCATCTTCATGCGCGCCAGAGTGACCAATCCATGACCAGGGCTCTCGCCCATTTCGCCTCGCCTTCGCCTCAAGACGCATGCTCAGAGGACTGAATGCTCAATCCGAGAACCGGAGCGAAAGCGGAGATAGACGCAGCGCTGCGAAGCCCGCAGGGTGGCCGCAGGCCATCAATGCGACAAAGACAGGCCGCGGGAACACATCTGCCGAGAAACAACTCACCCCACCTGTCCGTCTCACCATGTGATCACCAATAACGAAGCAGGCAAAACCACTTCAAAAAAGTGGCGTGAACCCTCACGCGCCGCTTGACAATGAGCAACCGTCCCAACGTTCAAGCGCTGGCACCGCTGGGACGGGGTGGCGCATTGAGACGGGATGGCGGGTTAAAGTCACGGAAGCATGGCCGACAGAGCCGCCCCGCTGCTCTCCGTCAAAGCCCGGGTTCTCCGCCGCTGCGGCGCGCTGCTCAGGGCAGGGTTGGAGTCCGGGCGGGTGCTTTCCTCCTCCAGATGGTATTCCCGCAGCGGCAGGATGGAGAGCCCGTCCAGCATCATGCCGGGGCTTTCAGAATGCGCCGGCGCATCCGCTGCCGGCGGGACGCACGGCGCTCCCAGGGCCGCATCCATCGTCTCGATGGCGTCGTTCCGCAGTTGGTTGTGCCGGTCTATCGTGCGCTGCGCCTCCCGGATGCACTCCGCCGGCAAGTCGTCCCGGCGGGCCAGGTCTTCCTCGTGGCAGATCAGGAAATTGTGCCGGTGGTTCTCCACCACCTGCGCCATAAAGCCCCCGGGAGCGCCGCCCGTCCCGGCGGCGGCCCGTGCCAAAGCCGCGTCTGGCCCTGGCGGGCGGCGGTGAACGGGTCCGTAATGGTTTTCATACGTGGTTGGTGCAGAATAAACTACTGAGTTGGCAGTGAATTATGCAAGCGTTTTAAGATGGATGGCAAAAAATGAAGAACCCGACCACGCACCCTTGGACCTCCACTCCTTATCTTTTTGCCATCATCCAACATCTTCCGCTGGAGACCAGACCCCACAAACCAACCGCCCATGAACATCCACTTTCTACCTCGTCTGCTGCTGGCCTGCGTCATGCCACTGGCCCACACGCTCGCGGTCGAACCATCCGAGCTGCCTCCCTTGGTTTCCGGCAAGCTGGAATGGAACTGGGTCGGGAACACGCACGCGACGTTCACGGATGACCAACCGTCGGGCACGGGTCAGTGGGTGCAGAACTTCATGGATGAAATGGAGGTCACACCGGACGGCACGGTGATTGCCGGTGCCTTCTGGGATGAAGGCGGGCGCTGTCTCGGCCTCTACAAGGACGGAAAACCAGCCCGTTCGGCACCGGGGAAGAACAACCGTGACGGCGGCCACAAGGGTGCTGGCTGGGGCACGCACAACACGGCGATGACGGTGGTCGGCGGCCAGATTCTCGTCGCGAGCGGTGATGGCGAGTTCTATCGCTTCGGCTGGAAACTTGGCGACATCGACAGCGTCCGCTGGCGCGACGGCACACCGCACGAGTATCAGCCGAAGGAACGTGGGCAGTTCGAGCGCACCATCATCGGAATGCACGCACGAGATGGCGAGGTGGCGGTCGTGGTGAAGGGCGGGCGGGTGGAAATCCGTGCGCAGGCGGACTGGAGGATTCGCCGCAGCTTTCAGATCGATGGCGCCGAGCATGTGAATTGGATAAAAGCCCAAATTGGATAAAAGCCCAGACCATTCTTCGCCTCTTCGCCTCTCGAGCTGCAAATCTACGAAGGCCCAACTCCGTGGGGCCCGTGGCGTTGGTCCGCTACGATCCCGCCTGGGAAGGAGATCACGTCGCGTATCTGCCGTAGCTGCCGCCCTGTTGGTTTTCACCCAATGGCACCGCGGGAATCCTAATGTTCAGCGGCGATTACCGGATGTGGGGCGTGCCCGAACCGGCCAATCACGAATCATGGTATGCCCAGATGACCCGGCCTTTCCGGCTGGTGCTGAAATGAGGGTCTACGGTCCACGAAGCTGGAAGAAAGGCCTATAGTTTTGTGGCGGATCTTTTTTGTGACGGGATCACTAATTGAATAGGGTGCGATGGTAGGCTAAGAATTCAGCCCCGGCCTCATTCGGCTTCCGTAAGCGCATGTTTGGGTCAACTCCCAGCCATCTCCGCTCGGCCTCAGGCAGTCGCTTGGAAATCATGATCCGACCATCACCACGACCTGCTTGCCAGCTTGGGTGGCCGCTTCGAGCAAGCGCTTTGCGGTCGTTAGTCTGTTGTTTTCCGTTTTTTCCGTTAATGACAATGATGGCGTGATTGTGGCGGAGGTTTTGCTTCGAAAGGTGCGGCACTTTACAACGGGCGCGGTGGTGGGTAGCCGACAGTTCGTCGAGAAGTTGGTTGAGGGAAATCGGGAGGTCTGCGGACCGAAACGGAAGACGGGGGCGCGGTCGATGAAGAAGGCCGTTGGTGGGGCAGGGTGGTGGAGCCTGCGTGAGCTGGGCGAGCGCTAGGCGCTGCGGCCCGAGCATGGTCCTGCTCGATCGAATAATCAGAGGAACGATGGAACTGTGATCTGTGATTTTTGTTTCGCGGGACCGTGTATCCTTAATCGGGAACGAACGAATTGCCTGATCCTCATGGCCAAAGAACGGAGGCGTGGGATTGACCAATTACCCAACTGCAAGACCGTCGCGGTGCCGTGAGGCTGGGTAACAATGGACAGAGCAGAGCACGCCCAATCGCGATGCGCGGGGCGATGAACTGGCGGCAAACGGCTAGCGGACCGTGAAATCAAAGAATCGCAAGTTTTTTCTAATAATTGCACTTACCGTTTTTAGCATTGATGAGGTAGAGCTTGAACTCGACGGAAATCCACGTGGCGAACTCGAACGCGATGTCGCGATGGGCGTAGGTGCCGCCATAGCGCCCGGCCTTGGAGACGATGCCGATGGCACTGGTGCGCTCAATCCATTGGCGGGCGGTGAGGATTAATCTGTTGAGGCCGGACTGGATTCTAATCCCATGGAATTCGAGTGCTAGACGACGCTGCCCTGTAGCCTTGATATTAATTTGTCACAACCGTGATGCGGTGTCCTATTAATCTATGGCAGGGATTTTTCCGGCCATAAACAACCAAATACAATACACCTCCATATGAGCACTAAACGTCGCATTCCTTCAAAATCTGACATCGCAGAAGACGTGCCGGAACTTAATTCATCGCCAGATCTGCCCACGGGGCCCACGGGGCGCTTCATCGTCACCATGGCTCCGGGTAGTCAGCGAAAAATGATCAAATCGCTCAAAGACCGAGCCGGAATCAGTGCTGCCAGCACGGCGGACTTTGATGCGGCGAAAGTGGATCTTGAATCGCTGGGGGGTGCGGACGCCGTGTTATTGGAACACCTCGGCATCGCGATCGTTTCCGGCGACGATGCCCAGAGAATCCAAGCCTTGGAGCTTTCTGTTGCCGATGATAGTAATCCCATCATGGCTGTCGAGCCTGAAGAATATGTCCATGCCATCAACGACGA
>JAYVJI010000622.1:0-8237 GCA_043769435.1 Verrucomicrobiota bacterium | reverse complement strand
CCGGAGGAGTCAGCGGAGAAGCTTCACCTCGGCGGTGTTCACTGCCGCCTAGGAAAGCTGGAAACTGCCCCCGCCAATCATCGCCGAATCCCCGCCGCCAAGGTCCGCTAGACAACGCGCCCCATAGCATGCATAGTCTTATTCACCATGAACCAACCAGTCCCAGTCGCAGTTCGCAATAGAGACGTGGCGCGTCACTCTGAGGAGCCCGGTGCGGGAATTCCGCACGCCGGGATCTGCGAGGGGGACGCCGGGCAACCGGCGTTCCTACCTCAACGGCCCAACTCCGCAGCGTTTCAATCCATGCAAACCATCAACACCAAGCCTAAGGCACTAGCTGACAGAATAAACGAAACCATAGCGAGAGGAGGCCTTGAGGCACTCACTCTAAGTGAGCGGTCGGCAATAAGCCTTACTTGGCTATTTATGGAAACTAACTGTGGAGGCTTTGATCAGTTCTTTTCTAACGACTCCGGTAGACTAGCTACGGATGCATTGCGGGGTCTCGAGATGGTGGGCGCCCAGAACAGTGCGGAGATTCTCAGCGCAGCTATGGCAATCTTCCCCGATGGAGTAGTCCCCATTGATCGTAGTGAGCGAATAGATTTCTTGTGCGATTCCATCTCCGAGGAACAGGAGCGATTGTTGAGTGACCTGACGAGGCAGTTTTTCCAGTCCCCGGATAAGGTCGCCACCCTAGTTGACGCTTACGTCCTTGCCCACCCCGAGGAGTTTCCATCATTATAACCATGGGCGAATCGGGTCGAGGTGGCAGGATTGCGCCAGCCCCGCGCCTCCACTCGGCATGGACACCTAGTCCGCTGTAGTGTATGGACTTTTTCATGAGTATTATTTGGGGCGTTGATGTTTTATTATTTTTTATTAACTGATTGGTAAGGCTGCCGCCTCGTGCGACAGACCTCCCAATATGCGGTTGCCTCCGCTGCGCTTCGTCCTGCGGGCAGCCGTCGGCTGGCTATGTCGCAAAGCTCCATTCTGTCCCTCACAGGACAACCCGCGTTCCAGAAACATCAACGCACCGCCAATCTATCCGATCCTCGCTGGGCGTCCGATTCCAGAACGGGTCCACAGCCATAATGTCTCGGCGTCGCCCGCCCGCTCTTCCAGACGGAGCTGAAGGCTGAAGGCTGATGGCTGAAGGCTGATGGCTGATGTTTTTTCCTTGTTGCTGTTTGGTTCTTTATCTACTACTTCTCCACCAATGATTCCCGCCCTGACATCCACCCTTTTTCCGGCGCTCTGCCTGCCTGGGGCGGGTCGGAGCCGTCCTCCCGGAGGCGGACCTAGCGCAAACCGCCTCCTGCAAGGGCGCGGCTGGTACCCCCGCTTGGCCGCGGTTTTCCACGCTCCCCCTAACTCAAACACGCCGCCTGCTCCCAGCGCTTTCCTCCGGCGGGGTTGCCAGCGCTTAATCCGTTAGTTAGGCGTTTCCTCGCCCACCGTAAGCCATGCACGAAACAACAGACTTGCCACCTGCCACGACTGAGTTTGTCCCGCAACTCGTCCGAGAGGGTGCCTGCATCTGTTGGTCAGCTCGCATTCTCAGCGTTCCCATTCCGCTCATCGACATCCGCTTTCAGGCCGACCGTCTGTTCACTTGGGCCTCCATTCAGACTCCTTTCGGCAGTGAGCGGCCTCTTTTCGGCGTTATTCAGTATGCCGAGCAGCGACGCGAGGGCGGGGGTTCGACATTTTGGGACGCCGCAGGCCATGCCGTCTGTGCTATCTTCCCGAACTACAATTTTGGCTTCCCCGCTTACACCGAAGCCAAGCTCAGAACGAAGACACAAAGCCATCACACCCGCCTCTCCCAAGACCGAGCATACGCTGCCGAGTGGGATGAGTATTTCGCACTTGGCACGAGTCAGTGTTTATCCTACGCCGATAACGCCTTTCGCAATGAACCCGGAAACGCCTAACCATGCGCTGCAGCGAACCGGCGCGGCTGTCACGCTGGCTGCTATCTACGTTCGGGAGCTTGCCTTCCGTCTCACATCCACTCACTTTCCCACCTCGCCACTGCGCTCGATGCGGCAGCCGCGCCAGCCGCGCCGGTCGCTGAGCTTGGGGTCGTTCGCCCAACTTCGCATCGCCTGTCTTGACACGGCTTTGCTTGCGGGTAATACTACAGTATGAATGCAGCCAAGATAGCCATTTCCATCGCTGCTCGAGCGCGTTGATTCCCTCGTCAGCAGGAAGGTCTTTCGCAGCCGGAGCGAGATTTTTCAAGTCGCCGTGGCCGAGCAGATTGAGCGACTCGACGACGATGCTTTCTCTCGGGAGTGCTCCAAGCTGAATCCATCAGAGGAGCAGGCCTTTGCTGAGATAGGACTTTCTTCCGATCTTACCGAATGGCCAGCATACGGAGAGGCGAGATCTACTGGGCGGAGCTAGATCCTACGGTGGGACACAAACAGGCTGGGCGCAGGCCAGTGCTCATTTTGAGCCGTCCTGCCTTCAACGACCATTCAGGCACCGTGATCGCTTTGGCACTGACGAGTGCAGAGCCTCGCGCTGGTTATCCTCTGACCTTGGAACTGACGCAGACTTTGCTACCAAAGCGCACATGGGTGAAGATTTCTCAGACTAGGACGATCTCAACTCAGAGGCTCGCCGGGAGATTGGCTTCCTGCCATTCAATTGAGCTACAGAAGGTAGTTGATGGACTGAACGAACTCGTAGGAAAGCCATGATGAGCAGCTCACATCCACAACTAAGGGCGAAGCGCGGCTGGACAACGCGCCCCACAGCATGCATAGTCATGTTCACCATGAACAAAACAGTCTCCGTCGCCGTTGGCAATACAGACGTGGCGCGTCACTCGGAGGAGCCCGGTGCGGGAATTCCGCACGCCGGGATCTGCGGGGGGGGCGCCGGGCAACTGGCGTTCCTACCTCAATCCTTGGCTCCTGGTTTTTGAGATCTGCTGGGCACCTCGGTACCGGTAATGTCCGTGGCTTCCGCTCAATCAATCACCCGCTCCCAGATCCGGCGCACTTTTGTGCTATGGAAACCTTCTGCGGCATATAGTTGCGGGGCGGTGGGGCTGGCGGCATCTACTGTTAGGTGGAGGCAGGTGCAGCCGAGGGCTTGCAGGCGGGCCATGCCCTCGCGCAGCAGGGCGCGGCCCAGTCCGCGGCTGCGGTGCGCCGGCGCGACGCAGAGCAGGTGCACCCAGCCGGATCCGGGGTCGTCATTTTGATCTCCGGCGGCGACTCGCACGAAGCCCACCGGTTCGCTGCCGTGGAAGGCGAGGATGACGTTCTCCGCAGTGAAGCCTGCCGCGGCGGCGATCTCACGGCATTCGGTTTCCGTGCCGGGACAGAAACGGAAATGGGAGGCAAAGCCTAAATTGTAGGCGGCATTCCACGCGGTGAACATGCCGTCACTGCCGTCGAAGGAGCGGGCGGTGATGCCCTCGGGCCAGGGTAGTTCCGGCAGGTCTGCGGCATTGCGCTCCATGTGGTGAAAGTGCCGCACGCAGGTAAAGCCTTGACTCTCCGCAAACCCTGTCAGCGCCTCGCAGGGCTGCCAGCCGAACAGCGCGTGGAGCACTGTCTTCTCCGATCCGTGCCGCAGCCGCGTGGTCGCCTCCTCCAGCATGGCTGAGCCGATCCCGCGCCGCCTCCATTCCGGCAACACCGCAGGCCGCAGCAACGCCTGCCATGTGCCGTCCGCCATAGGCTGCGAACTGCACAACAGAAAACCGATGACCTCGCCTGCCGCATCACACGCCACGACGGATGCCGCCTGCTCCAGCGCCTTCCGGCATTCCTCCGAGCTGAGGAAAGCACCGAAATCAGCGGTAAACTCCGGACGCGATGCGATGCCGCGCACGGCGGCGATGTGTGCGGACGTCAGGCTGTGGATGCTAGCGGTGGAACTCATAAGGCGGCTAGGAATTTCGATCGCCACACGGCTGCAAATTGCTTATTGAAAGCGCAACACGTTTGCGTATCACCGCCAAATGAATCGCGCGCTAATTTCAATCTGGATGCTTGGGGTTGCCATGGCAAGTCCGGCAGCCTGGGGGAAGGAAGTGTGGTGGAGTTTGCGGCCGGTGCGGGTTCCGGAGAAGGGGGAGACTATTGATCACTGGGTGGATGCGGGGCTGCGTGCGCGTGGGTTGGTGGTGCGGGAGAGGGCTTCGCGGGCGGTGCTGGCGCGGCGGACGGCGCTCGCTTTGGCGGGGCTGCCGCCGGAGTGGCGCGATGACTTTGGCATGCACGCGGCGCACGTCGATGCGTTGTTGGCGAGTCCCCATTTTGGTGAGCGATGGGCGCGGCATTGGATGGATGTGGTGCGCTTTGCGGAATCGAAAGGTCACGAATATGACTACGAGATTCCCGGCGCGTGGCGATATCGCGATTATCTGATTCATGCTCTGAACAATGACACGCCGTGGCCGCAATTGGTGCGTGAGCACTTGATCGGTGATCTCATCGAGCCTGCGAGCGATCGCACGCGCGCGGCGACGATTTGGTGGATGCTGGGTGAAAGCACGGCGAGTCCGGTCGATCTTGCGAACGATGAGGGCGATCGAATTGATGGCTCGGTCGATGTCCTTGGCAAAGCGTTCCTCGGGCTCACAACTGCCTGCGCGCGTTGCCACGATCACAAGTTCGATCCGATCTCGCACAAGGATTATCATGCGCTGGCCGGCATCGTCGCCAGCCTGCCGATGGATCGCGCATGGGCCGACGACACGGGCGGCATGGCGGCGGCGGCGGAGAAATTGCGCGCCATCCGCGAGGTCAATGGCGCGGCTCCCGAGCGCATGGTCTTGCCGGATTTCCCTAACGGAAAAATCCTCGCCGATTTGGCGGATCCCCTGCCCGCAGATTGGAGCCTGCGCGGCTTTGCAGAAGCAGGCGCACCGCTCGGCGTGTCGCATGGTTTGTGGACCGGCCTCCTCTCGCGCAAGCTGCCAGCCGTGCTGCGCTCACCGCGCTTCATAATCGAACATGACTTTGTTTACGTCCTCTGCCGCGGGGGAGGCGCGACGGCATTGGTGTCCGTAGCGAATCTTCAAGTCATACGTGATCCAATCTACAACGGCCTTCGCCAGGAGATCAAAGACGACGCATGGCACTGGCAAAAAATTCACGTCGGTCGCTGGCGCGGTCACTCCGCTTACTTTGAAGTCTTCACCGGTGCAGTCGATCTGCCACTGGATACAGCGCTCACGCCGCAAAGCCAATGGGCGGTCCGCGCGGTGGCCGTGGGGCCGGACCTTGATCTGCCTGCGCCGCCGGAAATCGATGAGCGCTTTCCCATGATCGCGTCCGACGTCCGGGAAGCGATCGATGCGGAGATTCCGCGCGTCGATTTTTATCTCACGATCGCCGAAAATGGCCAAGGCCGCGACCTGCCGCTGGCAATTCGCGGCGATGCGCGCAAGCCTAGCGACGTGGTGCCGCGCGGCTTTCTCAAAGCGCTCCAGCCGCTGACCGGCGTGGCCGATGTCACGCAAGGCTCGGGCCGCCGCGAGCTGGCCGATCACATTCTCTCGCCGCACAATCCGCTCACGTCCCGCGTCTTGGTGAATCGCGTTTGGCATTGGCTTTTCGGGCGCGGCCTCGTGAGTTCGCCGGATGACTTTGGCGCGATGGGCAGCCTGCCGAGCCATCCGGAGTTACTCGATCTGCTGGCATGGCGCTTCGAGCACGAGCACCGCGGGTCGCTCAAAGCCTTGCTTCGCGAGATCCTCCTCAGCGAGACATGGCAACGCGCGTCCGCACCAGAATCGCCGGAGGCCGATGCCACGAATATCTATCTCAGCCACTTCCCGCTCCGCCGCGTGGAAGCAGAAACCATCCGCGATGCCATGCTCAGCGTGTCCGGTCGGCTCGATCCCAAGATCGGCGGACCAAGTGTGGGAGCCCGCCCGCGTGCGCAATTTTTCTCGACGAATACGAAGAACCAAAAAGAAACCGGGCCAGTCGATGGCGACGGTCGCCGCAGCCTTTATATTAGAACGCGGCGTAGTTTCCCGGATGCGTTTCTCACCTTGTTCGACGTTCCGGCACCGGTGACGTCATTCGGTCGGCGCGATGTTTCCAACATCCCTGCGCAATCGCTCGCGCTGCTCAATGATCCCCTGCCCAATGAATTGGCGCGCTTCTGGGGCGAGCGCCTCGCTGCTGACGCACGACCAATCGATGAAAAAATTCGCGACATGATCCGCAGTGCGTTCACTCGCGAACCGCACGATGGCGAGATCGCGCACGCGCATGAATTGCTCGGCGCCGACCCCACCGTCAATGCATGGACGGAACTAGCGCTCGCGTTTTTTAACCTCAAAGAATTCATCTACGTCCCATGAATGCCGCATCGTTTTCCTCGCGCCGCGATTTTTTGCGCCACGCCTCCTCTGGCTTTGGCTGGCTTGCCGCGTCGCATTTGTTAGCGAGCCATGCCGCACAACTCCCGCAGGCCATGCCGCGCGCGCAGCAAGTCATCATGCTTTTCATGAGCGGCGGCGTCTCGCACATCGACACCTTCGACCCCAAGCCCCGCCTGCGCGCCGAGCACGGGAAGCCGTTCCCTTTCAAAAAAGAACCGACCCAATTTGACTCGAATGGCGATACCTTCGGCAGCCCATGGGAGTTCGCGCCGGGGGGCAAAAGCGGGCTCCCGATTTCCGATCTCTTCCCTCACCTCCGCACGGTGGCCGATGAGTTGTGCATCATTCGTTCGTTGACTAGCAAGTCGGCGCTTCATGCGAATGCCTGCTTCCTCATGCACAGCGGCAGCGGAATGCTGGGTCGGCCCAGCATGGGTGCGTGGGCCAGTTATGGACTCGGCAGCGCGGCGGATAACTTGCCCGGATTCGTCGTCCTCAATGGCGGGCTCATGCCGATCGGTGGGCTGGACAATTTCAAAAGCGGGTTCCTCCCCGCCGCGCATGAAGCCAGTATTTTCGATCCGACAGAACTTCCCGTTCCTAACCTAAAACCGCCGGAGGGCCGCAACGGCGACCGCATCCGCGCATGGGCCAAGCAACGCGACGCCGCATGGCACGCCTCGCTCGGAGGCCACAGCGCGGCGATCGAATCTGCCATCCACAACTACGAACTCGCCGCCAAAATGCAGCTCTCCGTTCCTGAGCTGGCCGACCTCAGCCGCGAACCCGATTGGCTCAAGGAACAGTATGGCCTGAACCATCAAAACGCGCACACCCAGACCTACGGACGCCAATGCCTCATGGCACGCCAACTCATCGAGCGCGGCGTCCGCTTTGTCGAACTCACCATCCCCGTCGTCATGGCCGACACCGCATGGGATGGGCATAGCGATTTGAAAAAGAACCACGAGGCCAATGCGCTCGCCGTCGACCAACCGATCACCGCGCTTCTCCGCGACCTGCGTGCGCGCGGCTTGCTTGATTCTACGTTAGTTGTCTTCGCCACGGAATTCGGGCGCACGCCGTATTCACAGGGATCCAACGGCCGCGATCATAACGAATTCGGCTTCTCCGTCTGGCTCGCCGGCGGCGGCGTCAAAGGAGGCTCGCTCTACGGCGGCACCGACGACTACGGCTACCGCGCGGTCATCGATCCCTGCGACATCCACGACTTCCACGCGACCATCTTGCACGCGCTAGGAATCGATCACGAAAAACTCGTCTACCGCTTCGGCGGACGCGACCATCGCCTCACCGATGTTCACGGCCATGTCCTGCCAGTCTTCAGCTGATGGTGGCGATGGAGGCAGTCCGGTCCATCGCGCTGCGAGGGAAGGATGAAGCACTTGCAGGATGGCGCGGAGTTGCTTTAGTGGTCGTGGTTTTATGACTGATCCCACAGCCTCTCCGCTCCTAGCGCTGCATACGTTTCTTGGTTATCTGGAGGCACTGGCTGCGTCCGGTCAGCGGCATGTCTGGATGACTGAAGAAGCCCGCACGGCCCTGAAGGAAGTCTGCCGCATGAAACCGGGAAAAATGACATTTGCACAGCGGCCTCAGCCAGTGAGAGCGGCAGCTGCTCCTGAGACTGCCGTCGCTGTTTTGCCGGAAACTGTGATGCCAGGGCTCCCGGTTGCCACGCGGGAAATTCCTGACGCACCGCCCGTGGCGGCTCCTGCTCCCGTGCCCGTTCCTGCTGCTGCCCCCGTGGTAGCGAAGCCGGCTGTTGTCGCTCCACCAGAAATGCCAGTCCCGCAGCCTCGGCTGGCGGTACCAGCATTGGCTGAAGAAAACCGGCTCCGTGAAGAGC
>JAYVJI010000621.1:0-2707 GCA_043769435.1 Verrucomicrobiota bacterium | reverse complement strand
CGGCAGCCCGCTCAGCAGTATCAACCATAAATAATCTCGACCGATACTTGGTAGCGGAGGCTTATGCTGAGCTGGCTGGAAAGTCGGCTGCGGGCATTGATGGCGAGTCCAAAGCGGATTTTCCAAAGACCTAATGGGGGGCAGAAATGGGGATTTGGCCGGACTTTCGCATAACGGGTCACAGAGGCAATCTTCACCTCCTTCCGTCCACTTAAAGTGGCGGAGAGAGAGGGATTCGAACCCTCGGTAGGGTTACCCCTACGGCACTTTAGCAAAGTGCTGCTTTCGACCACTCAGCCATCTCTCCTCGCTTGGCGGTGAGTCTTCCCCGTGGAAAGACTCATCGTGCAGACACGGGTTCTAAGCCGCGAAATGATAACCCGTCAACAGGGGGCTTTGCAGTTATGACGGTTTTTTGCGGGGGCGGGATCATTCTGCCATGCTTTCCATTAAGTCCTTATTTGAGCGCAAGGCCGCAGACTCGGCTTGTAGCTTGGCGGTCTTCGCCCTCATCTCTGTGATGAGGCGGATAGCGCCGTCCCGGCCGGAGACTTTGCTGTCGAGGTAAAACCTGAGGGCGCGGCCATATTCTACGATGGAATCCGCGTAGCCCTGAGTGCGCTTATCAAGACGGGGGCGGAGCTTAGCGAGCCGGTCCATGGCTCCAGACAACTGGTCCCGCTGGGCTTTTTCCACGGCGTCATTTTTGATGAATTCCATGAGTTGCTCCGCTTCCGTGTCGATAGCGGTGATCGAGCTGAGCGGGGACATAGTCGCAGGCTGACGTCCCTCGCCGATGTCGAGGAGAACCTTGGCGGAAAGGTGATTGGGTGCCGCTTTGAGTATCGCCTTTAGTTTCTCCACGACCTTGGGGTGCTTGAGCCAGAGCTGCGGATTGGGCTGGGAGGCGATCGCTTTTTGGATCTCCGAGAATGAGGTCATCGCTCCATCCAGCCCCTTATCCCGGGGCAAACTGACGATTTTGCTGGCCTCCTCGAAGGTAGTGGCGGAGAATATCTGAATCATGGCGATGGGCAGTGGCCCCTTGAGCACCCCATGGTCGACCATGGCGTTCACATTTTTGACGGGAATACAGACGCCTGTGCATTTTTTCTGGGAAGCAGCGCGGACCTTATCGGGCACTCCTCCCACCGGGCGCACCGCGCCATCAGCATTCAGGTCTCCGGTGACTGCGAAGCCTTCATCGAGTTTTGCGCCGCTGACGAGGCTGTCTAGGAGCAGGGCACAGGCGACGGCAGCGGAGGGTCCATCCTTGGGGTTGTAGTGGTTTTCGAACGCCACTTCCATATCCCAGCCCTTTGGCCAGCTAGTGTGCCGGATGGAGAGGAATTTCTTCACTTCCTTCAGGGCACTCTCCATTTGTGGCCCCACGTCTTGGTTGAATTTCACCTCGGACGGGTTTGCCGCATTCTTCGACTCCGTCGCTGTCACATTCATCTGCGAGGTGGAGCCGACCAGCTTTGTTTCCGTGAGTTCCTGAATGAGCAGGCCTGTGATCTTGCTTTGCCGGGCCTTCAGTGGGGTAGGCTTGGCCGCCACAAAGGCCGGCTCCTTTTCCTTGGTGGGATCCTTGGAAACCTGCGCCACCAACGGGGTGACTGTCAGAGCAAAAACAACGTGGTGGCAAAGGGTAATAGCGCGCATGGTGGGATAATCGGTGGAGGTAAGTGCCATGATTGTTACAGAATCACCGGTTTTTGCCAATCATTTTTCAGGCTGCGAGGCAATTTATGGTAATTTATTTGTGATGAACTGCGGGGAGGACGGCAGTGAGGGTGTCGCGAATTGGACCTCTGGACGCATAGTTGGTCACATTTCTTAACAATAACGTAGCCAAACCGGGCGCAGTGTGTTATTTGTGAGGACGACCACGACATGAAAGAATTTGCTTACATCCATGAAGAGGGGACTCTTCCCGCCCCTCTCGATAAAATCCCGTTTTTTGAAAGTTTCCAGGGCCGCCACCTCAATGACATTCTTTACTCCAGTTATTTCATTCAGGCCGACCCTGGTGATGAGATCATCTGCGAGGGTCAGGAAGACTCCCGGATTTTCATCCTCCTGACTGGTAAGCTGTCTGTGAAGAAGAGCGGCGGGGTTCTGGCGGAGATCAAGGAAAGCGGGGAAATCTTTGGGGAACTGGCAGGCGTCAGTGACGACAAGCGGACGGCGAGCGTGGTGGCAGAGGCCAACACGCTTTGCTTGGTGATCGACCAGCAATTCCTGCGGGAGATCAAGCCCGAGGAGGACAATGCCAGCTACTATGCGGCCCTGTATGGATTCATTTCCCGGGTGCTGGCCGCACGCCTCCGCAAGGCCTCAGAGCTGATCATGCGCCTTGAGAAACAGGTTGATGAACTGCAGGGGAAAAAATAAGGGTGTGCTGCCCGCAACAAATTTACCACTATGAAAAAAATCGAAGCCATTATCAAGCCATTCAAACTAGAGGACGTGAAGTCTGCTCTCCATGACGCCGGAGTGCAGGGGATGACCGTGACTGAGGTCCGTGGATTTGGCCGCCAGAAAGGTCATACTGAAATCTACCGGGGAAGTGAGTATACCGTGGATTTTGTGCCCAAGGTAAAGCTGGAGATAGTCATTGATGATGAGCGGCTTCAGGAAGTGGTGGATGCCATCGTCAAGGCTGCCAATACCGGGAAGATAGGCGACGGGAAGATCTTTGTCC
>JAYVJI010000620.1:0-1965 GCA_043769435.1 Verrucomicrobiota bacterium | reverse complement strand
GGATCTAAAGTATCAGTCCAACCGCGCGCACACATTCCTGGGTAAACTCCACCAGCCCAAATCCATCTACCCGGACTTCGTGAAGATCTGTGAGGGATTTGAAGTGCCCTGTGAGCGCATCTTCAAGAAAGAGGACGTGGAGCCGGCGCTGAAGCGCATGCTGGCCAGCAAGGTGGCTTACGTTCTGGACATCATGGTGCCCTATACGGAGCACGTGCTGCCCATGATTCCTGGCGGCATGACCTATAAGGACATCATCACCAAGCCCATCCGCAATGCCGATGGCAGCAAGGGATTTGGGGACATCAAAGTGGCGACTGCGCTATAAATGCCGCCGCGCCTGACCAGCACCGGGACCAATGGTTAAAAGCAACAACCGCTACCTCTATCAGGACCACGATGGAAGGGTCCACGGGCCGTTCTGGCTGTCTGCCATGCGGGAACACTGGAAGCGCGGCCGGTTTACCATGTCCACTCAGATCAGCATAGAGGGCACCAATGAATGGACCCTCCTAGAATTTCACCCGGAGGTATTCGAGGAGGAGGCGACCATGCCTGCCATCCGGCGCATGGCCAAGTCTCCCTCCAGCCCCTCGCGGCTCTTGGCCTGGATGATCGTGCTCCTCATCGCCTTCCTAGTATACCAGTTCATTCAGAACAGTAAACCAGTTGAGAAAAAGTCAGTGCCTGCTGCCGCCATCCCTGCAAAGTAAGCGCTGTAGACAGCAGACTACGCCTTTGTTCCTTACAGTCCGGGCTTGCCTGTTGCGCTATTTCAGCTATGCCGCGCGGGGCCTTGATAAGTAAGGCCCAGTCATTTCAATTATTCACTCACACCTACTCAACCCACAACACTCTATGGGAAAAATCAAATTTGGCTCGGAAGTCTACACCTGGTTCATGCAGGAATCCGGTAAGGCTTATAATAACAAACTTGGACACATGATTCAAGTAGCCGCAGAGAGCGGATTCACCGGCATCGAGCCCATGCATTTCTGGCTCGGTGATCTGGCGGACCACGGTAAGTTAACGGAAACGCTGGCCAGGCATAAAATCGAGCTGGCGGGCATCGCCCTCGTCTGCGGATGGAACGAAGTCCATGAGACCGACGAGGAAAAAAAGCAGGCGGATGACACCATCGCGCTGCTGAAGCATTTTCCCGGAGCCAAGCTGTGTACGGTGCCGCTGCCAACGAACCGGAAGCACATCCACGAGCGCCGTATGAATCTAGCAAGGAACGTCAACATGGTCTCCCGCCGGGCTGTGGATCAGGGGGTTTCCTGCTCCTTTCATCCTAACAGCCCTCCGGCGTCCGTGGTGCGTACTCAGGATGATTATGATGTGGTCATCAATAGTCTTAATCCCTCAGTGACCGGTTGGACTCCGGATGTCGGCCACATCGCCCGGGGCGGCATGGACGTCATCGCCACCCTGACCAAGTGGGGGCACCTCGTGGATCACATCCACTATAAGGATTTCAGCGGCAATGGCCCGGAACCATGGTCCAAAATGGGAACAGGAAAGCTTGATTTTCACAGGATCACGGAGTGGCTCGTCGAACGGGATTATTCTGGTTGGATCATTTGTGAGGACGAGTGCCACGAAGCCATCGGCGATCCGGACGGCGTGACCCGCCAAAACGGTGAGTGGTGCACAGCAAACCTCGGCCCGGTGGTTGGCTGAGTGCCGCCTAGTTGGCTGAGTGCCGCTTGGTTAACTGACTTGAACGGGCAGCCTCTTCGCGGGGCTGCCCGGTTCCTTGCGGGCTCACGGGGTTCAGGGGGATTCGGGTTTCAGGGGAATTGTTATCTTCCTGCCCTCGCGGCGCTTGACTCCGGTAGCACTGATGTGAATACTCGCCTAGGTAATTTTTTAGTCTTCCCTTCCTCAATTTTTAGAATGAATGCATTAGGATTTTTTATGCGGCGCTTGGCGTGGCAATTCGGCGTTAAGGGTGAACGTGCC
>JAYVJI010000619.1:0-6558 GCA_043769435.1 Verrucomicrobiota bacterium | reverse complement strand
GGAAGCGGCTGAGCAATTACTTCCAGCCTGCACGCAGCCGCATGGCAGATCTCAAAACCCGTTCGCTCATCAAGAGCATCCATGATTTTGAGCTGCACGTCGTCCGGAATGAACACGAGGCCCTGCTTCTTGAGGGAAAGCTCATCAAGGAATACCTTCCCCGCTATAACATTTCCTTCCGGGATGATAAACGCTTTCTCCTCCTCAAGGTCCACACGGAGGAGCCATGGCCGCGGTTTCACCTGACAAGAATGCGCAAGGACGACGGAGCCCGCTACTTCGGGCCCTTTGCCCACAGCGGCAGCCTGCGCACCACCCTAGACTGGCTGGTGCGGAAATTCGGCCTGCGCAGTTGCCGCCCTGCAGAGCCCGGTGAGGCTGACTACAGGCATTGTCATGACGACCTCATCCGCAACTGCAGCGCCCCCTGCATAGGCCGCATCACCCGCAGCGACTATATGGCCCGCGTGGCGGAGGCCTGTGAATTCCTGGACGGCAGAGCAAAGGAACACATAAAGGAGATAGAAAAAGAAATGCTGGCCGCAGCAGAGGATCTGGACTTCGAGCGGGCGGCAGAGTTGCGGGACATGATCGCAGATTTCCGCCGTACGGTCACGCCTGTGCGGCGCTTCACACGGCAGCGCGGCAGACCCGGGCCGCTGATCAAACCGGAAGAGGACGTCGCAGAACTGGCGGAAGCCCTGCACCTCGTGCATCCACCGCAGGTCATGGAGTGCTTTGACATTTCTAACATATCCTCCAGCCACATCGTCGCCAGCATGGTGCGCTTCCGGGATGGCGCGCCCGAGACCTCCAGCTACCGCCGCTACCGCATCACCGGAGTGAAGCGCCAAAACGATTTTGCCAGCATGGCGGAAGTCGTCCGGCGCCGCTACAGCCGCATCCTGCTCGATGGCCGCGACCACATGACCCGTGAGGCTGCGGACAGCACTCAGGAACGCCCCGTGGATGTCATGCGCCGGCTCGAAGCCCGCATCCACAGCGCGACCCTAGAACCAGGTGAGCCCGCGCCGCGGCCATTTGTCAGGCTGCCGGACCTCATCATCGTGGATGGCGGAAAAGGCCAGCTCAGCAGCGCCTGTGATGAATTGCAGCGCCTCGGCCTGAGTGACATCCCTATCATCGGCCTGGCCAAGGAAAACGAAGAAATCTACCGCCCCGGGAGCAGCGAGCCCCTCATCCTCAGCCACCGGGCCGGAGCCCTGAAAATGCTCCAGCGCATCCGGGATGAAGCGCACCGCTGGGCGAACGGCTACCACACCCTCCTTATGAAACGCCGGGTGGAGGAGAGCATCCTGGATGACGTCCCGGGAGTCTCCAGCGCACGGAAGGCCGCCCTTCTCAAGCACTTCGGCAGCGTAGCCCGCATCCGTAAGCAATCCGCCGATAGCCTGACAATTGTCAAAGGCATCAGCAAAGCCCTGGCTGCTGAAATCAAGACCTGGATGGAGACGCACTGACTCCCAGCAGCGCTGCCTTCACCGTGATCCGCCCCGCCTTGCGAAGCGCGATCCTACCGCCGTGCTAATCCATGCTCCCAGGTAGGTTCTGTTTCCCGTGTTCAGCCGGCATTATTTGTTAGACCATGCGACGTCCGGCTATAGGCAGGAAGATGCTCCATGGGGACGATGGCTGCGTGAAATGGGTGAAATGTCAGGGCCTGCCACTTGCCCACTTGCTGTATGCGGACTCCTTTCATAACAGCGGCTTCAATGAGTACGCTTATCCATACACTTACCGCCTTGGCTTATGAATGGGATGCCAGCGATCTCTTCATCGCGGCGGGCCATCCGGCGAGACTGAAGGTGAAAGGCGTCATCCATGAGCGCGCGGACAGCATCATCACGGAACAGGATATGGAACAGTTTTGCCAGTCCTGCGGGTTGGTGACAGCAGGGCTGCGCGATCATGATACGGCATGGTACTCGCCGGAGGGTGTCCGCTTCCGGGTGAATATCCACCGGAGCACCGGAAGGCTGGGGGCGGTGCTCAGGCAGATACGCTCCGAGGTCGCCAGCATGGAAGAGCTGGGCCTGCCCTCGGAAGTGATGGGCACATGGCTGCGGCAGAGTTCCGGCCTTATTCTTGTGAGCGGACCGACAGGTTGTGGAAAGAGCACCACTGTAGCCAGCAGCCTAGAGTGGCTCAGCTCGGTGCGCAGCGGCCACATCATCACCATCGAAGACCCGATAGAATACCTGTTCAAGGACCAGATGGCCTTCTTCACGCAGCGGGAGGTGGGGGTGGATACGCCGGACTATAACACAGGGCTGCAAAGGGCACTCCGGCAGGCACCGGACGTTATTTTCCTAGGGGAGATCCGGCAGCCGGAAACGGCGATGACCTGTCTCCAGGCCGCAGAGACCGGCCATGTGGTGATAAGCACACTGCATACTGCGTGTGTGACGGAGACCTTTGATCGCCTGAGCAGTCTGATCCCTTCCAACGAGCGGGACGCCATGCTGGGCCTGCTTTCTCAGCGGCTGCTGGGCGTCCTCAGCCAGCGCCTGCTGCCCCGCCAGGACACTCACGGCCAGATGCTCATCTGTGAATACATGACGGTGAATGGGGCAGTGCGTGACTGGATCCGCAACATGGACTGGGCGGCGCTCTCAGATCATATGAAGCGCGGGGATGACCCGGCGAACCGCTCTTTCCTTCACTCCCTCATCGCTGCCACTCAGGGCGGCTACATCGACGCAGATCTGGCCTCCTCCCATGCGGGCAATGCCTTTGAATTCAGCCGTGCTATGCGCGGTATCTCCTGACAGTTTCACCACCGCCACCGCGCCCTATCATGCACGACATTCTCGATTTTCTGACCCTCTCACGACAGCAGGACGCCTCGGACCTGCACATCGCCGCAGGGGCTCCACCTATGCTCCGGATCCATGGTCAGCTCACACCTCTGGATGTAGAGCCGCTGGACGCTACCATGTGCCGCGGCCTCATCATGGGAGTCCTGACTGATTCCCAGCGCAGCCGGCTGGAAAAGGATTGGGACCTAGACTTCGCTCTGCATGTGGAAGGCGTGGGAAGATTCCGCGGGAATGCCCATCATGCCCGCGGGAGCGTGGAAGCCGCCTTCCGCTACATTCCTGTCCAGCCGCCTGACCTCGCAAGCCTGGGCCACTCCGAGAGCGTGGAGGAGCTGTGCAATGTCCCTCACGGGTTGATCCTTGTGACCGGGGTCGCCGGCATGGGGAAAAGCACCACGCTGGCGGCCATGACACGCCGGATCATCGAAGAGCGTGCAGGTGTGGTAGTCACCGTGGAAGACCCGGTGGAATATGTATTCGAGCATGGCCGCAGCATCGTGAAACAGCGCCAGATAGGCACGGACACTCCCAGCTTTTCACTGGCATTGCGCTCGGCCATGCGTCAGGATTTGAACGTCATCGTCGTATCAGAAATGCGGGACCTCGACAGCATCAGTGCCGCCATCACGGCCGCAGAGACGGGCCATCTCGTCATTTCCACACTGCACACGCGGGATGCACCGGGCGCTGTGGACCGGATGGTGGATGTCTTTCCCCCACAGCAGCAGGCGCAGGTGCGGACGCAGCTGGCCAGCGTGCTCACTGCTGTGGTCAGCCAGCGGCTCATGCCCCGCGCGGATGTGCCGGGCCGGGTCATGGCGTCGGAGGTCATGATCGTGAATCAGGGCATCCGCTCCGCCATCCATGACCACCGTTTTGAGCAGATCTACGGCCTGATGCAGATCGGAGCCAGCCAGGGCATGCATACCTTTGATGACAGCTACCTGCACCTCGCCTGCAATGGCCACATCCATCTAGATGAAGCCCTGCGGTACGCCCGCCATCCGGAGGACCTTCAGATCAACTTCCGCGAACATCTGCGCACGCAAAAACGCAGGCAGTGAGCTGACCGCCCCGGACCAGGCAGCTTCGTTCCACCGGAACGCCAGACATGGCGTGTAGCGTGCCCACCAAGCTCCAAGCCGAATCATAAGCCCGCACAAGTCCGTGCGCCATCCGCAAGTCCTGGCAGATGCGTTCCGCCGAGAGCCCCTCCTCTACTGCGCTACCAGAATATAACCTCCCGACCCCCAAGGTTGGCATCGGCTCTTATTTTACATCTTATTTACACAATTCCCTGCTGCAAAGCGGGGCAGCCATGCTACGGAATAGATCAGGCCGCACCTCCACTACCTTTATCCCTATGCTTCCACGTCCCCTCCTCACCATACTCGCGCTTATCGGAACGGCACTGCACTCCACAGCTGAGTTCCGCGAGTTCAAAGACATCAAAGGCCGCGTCATCAAGGCGGAACCCGTGAAAGCGCGCGGCTTGAATATCACGATGCGCCTCGAAAGCGGCAGCGAAGTCCCCGTGGCTTTAAAGACACTCTGCGAGGCGGACCAGAATTTTCTGTTAACATGGATCTCAGTGACTCCGGCTGCCCTTGATTACCGTTTCGACTGCAAGGAGGGCGAAAAATCCGTCGAGGGCGGGAATTTTGCCCCCGGGAGCAGCGCACGTTATTGGGGTGCTGCCTACACTGCGGCAAAGCAATATGAGGTATCGCTGGCCAGTCGCTGTCAAAACCCGATCAACGGCCTGAGGATTTGCTACCGGGTCTTTCTGGAAGACCGCGTCTCGGAAACCGGCAGCACCTATGGCGGGCGGAAATTGATGTATAAATCCGGAAACTATGAGTTACCTACCCTGTCCTACAATCTGGGGCACAAGTTCATGACCAGGCCTCACGTCATGCACAAGATCACGGCCACCTCTAGCTTTTACGGCACCAGCGAACGGGACCGCCTGCGCGGCGTATGGGTGAAGTTTTATCGCTTCGGAGTGGAAGTCTATGAATGGAAATCCCAGACCTGTGCGAAGTGTGAGTGGCCGGCACCAGGGAGTGATGAAAAGGAAGCCCTAGAAAAAGATGCGGAAAAGCTGAAAAACCTCATCGGCTCGCTTGCTGCCTCTCCGGCGAAGCCAAAACCAGAAACGCCAACCGTTAAAGCACCAGCGGTGATCCAGGCTCCAGAAGTGAAGCCAGAGAATGATATGCCGGAAGAGATGAAGATCTTCGATATGGACGAATTAAAGCCCGCGAAGTAGGCTGCGGCTGGCGAATACTCCCCAATTAATTAATTAATTAATGGCGGCGGGAGGCCCCTGCTAGGATTTATCAATCAGCGGTAAGGGCTCGCCCCGCCCTGCATGATGCCCTCAAGAGGAAAATCGTGTGCCTCGACAGGCAGAGCGTCCACCACCTGGCAGCTCAGGGCGATGCCTATCCGCACGGCGCTGGTGTTGCCGAGGAAGCGATCATAGTGCCCGCGTCCACGCCCCATGCGGTCACCAGCCATAGTAAAGGCTAGGCCGGGGACTAGCACTAGATCAATCTCTGATGGATCTACCACCGCGGCTTCCGGTGGCGGCTCGGGGACTCGCCAGCGGCCGGGAGTCAGGATGTGAGTCTCCCTTGCGGTCATGGTGCCGTCTGGTTCCACCATAGGGAAACAAAGCCGCCGGCCCCCGGCGGCGGGGATGAGAGGCATCAGGTCCGGCTCCTCCGGCATAGGAGCGAAGAGCATGACGCACCGAGCCCGCAGCCAGTGCGGAGACATCAGCACCTGGGTTACTATTTCGAGCGACTCCCGAGCCCGCGCCTCCGGGCTCACCGCCCTCAACCGGGCCAGCATTTCGAGGCGCAGTGCCTGTTTCGCGGCAGCTGCTCCGGTCATGCTGCCTTTTTCTTTTTCTGTTCAGCCTGAGCTTTCAGTTCCTTGTCCGCCAGCTGTATACCAGACGTATACACCACCTCCGGATCCCACTTCACGCACTCCCTAGGAAGAAGTTTCCGCTGCACCATGGTATCCAGAATAACGAGGGCCAGGGCAGCACATCCGTGACGGCTGGCATGCAGCATATCCTTCTGCAGCAGTGCCCGGGATTTCCCCGCAGGAAAGACGACAGGCCCAGCCTTGATTTCTTCATCCGCAGTAGCTGCTGCCATGAACGCGGCCATGGGCAGAACTGTCACCGCCGGCTTTTTTACAGCCCACTCTTTGATCCGTTTGTTCGCTGCGTTGATGGTTTCAAGCTCGGGGACTTGCTCGTGGGCCAGCATGCCCCCGGCCGCTGCTGAGGCATCCGGGATGTCCCCCACGATGAGCGGGCTCTTCAGTTTATCCAGCAGCGCCAGGCCCGCTTCCAGCTTAGGCAGGCGCTGGTCCTCTGCCATGCGGCCATAGCAAAACCAGAAGAGGAAATCGATGCCGACGGTGACATCCGGAGCCGCTGCGATGGCAGCCTCGATCTCCTTGGACGTGATGAAATCCACACTGAGAAAAAGTCCGGTCTGGGCAGAAGACTGCACGGGTTCATGTTCCGTGATGAGGGCTGCGTCTAGGTAGTGACGCAGTGGATAGTGGTGGCTCTGTGGGCCGCCGAGCGGTTCATGCGCGCAGAATCCCGCTGTCACACTGGCCCCGATGAGATGTATTTTGGGCACCGCCGCCATACCTTTCACCCACGTGAGGGACAGCACCAGCAAAACAA
>JAYVJI010000618.1:0-9530 GCA_043769435.1 Verrucomicrobiota bacterium | reverse complement strand
CCCATGCCACCAGGGACTGCCACAAGTCTGGGGTGAAGCATCGCCTCCTGCGCACCGAAGGCGTGGACGGGCACAACCACGGCTGCTGGAGTGTGTGGTGTGATCCTGCGGTGAAAAGTGATGCCGAAGATGCAAAAAGATGCAAACAAACTGTTGTAAGGATGTAAAAAGATGCAAACTTGGCGCATGAGAGTAACTGTAGATATTGACGAAGCCACCCTTGCTGAACTGGGCCGCCTGACTGGTGAGAAGAAGACCAGTCCTGCCGTGGCCAAGGTCGTGGAGGATTGGGTGAAGCGCCAGAAAGCGAAAGCCTTTGGCAAAGCAATCATGGAGGGCGTCTTTGACTATCCCTTCACCAACGATCAGATCGAGAACGCTGGGGAGTAAACGAGTATGGTACTGGTGGACTCATCAATCTGGATCGGGGCACTGCGCCGTGATGGGGACGTAATTACAAAGCTTGGTCTGAAGGGCTTGCTGGACGAGTATGAAGCCGCTTGGTGCAGTGTGGTGAAGGGCGAAGTTATGGGCGGTGCTAGGGAGGATGAGAGAAAGATGCTCACACAACGGTTCGAGGTCGTACCCTACTACCAAGTGACCGAGAAGGACTGGGACTGGGCCGTGGTCGCCGCATGGCGGTTGCAGGCGAAAGGAATGGTCGTGAAGCTCACGGATCTGCTCGTGGCGGCCGTGGCGACACGCTGCGCCCTGCGTGTGTATGCAGAGGACAAGCACTTCGAGATGATGCGTGAACACTTGGGACTCCGGCTCTACAAGCCGGGTTACAACGGGATGTATAACGATGAGGAAGGGTGACGCGGTGGTCATGGTCGCCCTTGTCGGGAAAGTGGTATCGTGGAGGTAGCTTCAAAGCCTATCGTGATTTGCTCCGTGAGTGACAAAGAGCTTCTCGGCATGCTGCACTCCACGCCAGCCACATTGATGAGGATGCCCAGCGGCAACTGCCACAAGGGGACAGGCTTATTGACGGCATAGCACCCGGGGCCATGAGCCGCATCGCTTCACTGAAGCCAGGAGACGTTGCCTCATGGTGTCAGCGGCAATCCTAACCATGTGCGTTCTTTCGCGTCCAACTGTTCGGCGAAGGCGGCGGCGGAGACGGGGGCGTTTTCGCGCCAGGTGCGCCAGACGTCGCGGACGTGGCGTTCGCGTTTTGATTCGTCGTGGAGGCGGCGGGTCCATACGAAAGCGCTGGCGGGATCGGATGGGCGGACGCTGTCGATGAATCGTCCGATGGGGAAGTCGGCGTCACGGGAAATGGGCAGGGTCTTCAGCCATTCGGCGCAGGTGTTAGGGGCTTCGGTGGCCCATGCCTCGGTGATCTCCGCGAGTTCGTTGGCTTGGCTATAGGTCCATGGTTGGGCCATGATCCAGTCGACGGCGGCGGCGTGCTGGCCGAACGATGCGGCGGCTGCGGCAGCGGAAGCGCGGATGGCGCTGGAGGATTCCGGCGACATCGTTTGCTGTTCTAGCCATGCGCGCACGGGGGGCACTCCTTCCTCCATGGTCCATGTGCCCAGCACGCCGGAGAGAGCGGCGGCGCGGCGCGGGGTGTCCGGCATTTGCATGAGATCGCGGAGAAATTCGTCACGGATTTCCTGCGTGGGCGCGCCTTCACAAAGATACTGGCTGGCGCTTTCAGCCATGGGAAAGTCCTGCGGCACTTGCTTCCATGCAGCAAAGGCAGCGCGCGCGTCCCGCTTGCACCATGCGGAGGCGATGCTGATGACGGCATTTAGTGCTTCCTGCATGTCCTCTTTGTTTTTAAGGTTGGCCACCATCCACTGCCATGCGCGCGGAGGATCGCTGAAGGCCCAGGCGTCGAGAATGTGCCAGAGCGGGCGGCTGAGGAGGACGGGCCGATTGGCTAGGATGAAGTCCATGGTGGCGGCTTCGCTGCGGTAAAATAAAAAATAGAGCAGCCGTGACTCAAATGCCTTTAGCGCCTTCCAGTCGGCGTCTGCGGATTGCGGGCTGCGGGCATTTTGCAGCGCGGCCTCTTGGAGAATGTCGGTGGGGGTGGCGCGCAGGGTGGCCTCGGCGCGCTCCATTTCGTCCGGGTCTGTCATGCTCTCCCGCTGGATGACGAGCGCGAGGGCAGCGGCGGCATCCGGGGCACCGTTTGGTTTGTTAGGTGCCGTGGATGGTGACAGGCGGCGGGGAGGAACGATGGGTGGGGAGGGATCGGTATCCTGAGAATATGCCGCCGCACCACGTTGCCAGCCGTGCCATGCGGCGGCGACGCAAAGCAAGATAATGCCGCTGAAAATGACGGTGCGCTTCATAGCGGTTCTTTGAATGATGCGACCGCTGCCTGCACATCAGATTCTGTTATCCCACGGCCAGCAAGCCATGCGCGGGCCTTCTCCGGATCCGCGACTAACCATGGGGCGACGCGTTTTGTGAGAATGGCCGGGTGCGCTTCTTCCGGGCCGTGCGTCCATGCGAACTCCACGTCGCGACCGTGCTGGAGGTCGGCGTCTAGCAGCCGGTTAGCGATGCGTTGCACTACTTCCCATGAGGCATCGCCAGGCGTGAAACGCATCTGCGCGAAGGCCGGCAGCACGTCATCCAGATCGGCGTGCATGACTAGGGACTGGAACAACTCGGCGCGCATGGACTCCTCCGGCCATGCGGCGAGGTGCGCTGCGCAGGACCTGGCGTCGGCGTGGTCTGCGGGGGACATGTTTTGCAAGGCACTGCGCCGGTCTTCCCAGCCCATGGCCGCGAGCGTGGTCACGAGCAGCGCGGGGTCGGCGCGTTGCAGCCCTTGCAGCCATGCCCCGCGCAAGAGAGGCACGGCGAAAGGAGGGAACTGCTGCACTTCATACCACGCGGTGGCGGCTTTCGGATCCGTGGCGCTCCAGAGATTCAAGGTGGTGACAGCGTGGTTGCGCGCATCCCAGATGCCTTGCGACTTGCGCTCCATCCGGGCAGCAGCGGCGATCATCGCGGCAGGGGCATCCAGCGCGGACCATCGTCCGAAGACATGATTCAACACCGAGAAGTGCCGGGTGCGGTTGTAGCTGTAGTCGGCATCAAAGGCCGCGAGCACGCCAGCGCACTGGTCCGCTGTCAGCGCTTTGATGATGGCGGCCCACTGATCGCCGCGACCGGCATCGAAGAGCCGCGCGATCTCTGCCGCTATTTCATCCGGCGAGCGACCTTGCGGTTGGAAGGGCGTTGGATTGGTGGGCACCGGAGGCTGGGAAAATGATAGCCTCGGAGCCTCGGCCATGCGTTCTTTCGATGCCTGTATTCCTCCTGCATGGCCGCCCCACCATGCGCCAGCCACGGTGCAGAGTGTCAGCACGCAAAGCGCGGCCGGACTTGTTAGGGAGAGGGCGGCAGTCGCCTTCCATCCACCGCTCTGCGCGGCCACGCGCAGCGCCTGAGCGGCCACGCGAGCGGTGCCAGCGGCGATGGTTCCGGCTTTTCCCGTGTGCGAGCCCAGCCCTGCGGTCAGCACCGCGACGGGCACCACGACGCCGCGCCGCCGGAGCGAAGCACTCAACTTTTCCAGCGCCGTGGCCACCCGCTTGCGGGCCGCGTCTTCCCCGCGGCCCAGCGCCTCACCGATCTCGCGGAAGTTTCTGTTTTCATAAAAACGCAGCATCACCGCCTCGCGATCCGTCTCCGGCAGGCCCGCCAGCGCGGCGTCGAGATGCGGCGCCGCATCCTGCCATGCCTCAGCCTCTTCGTCATTTGTTAGGGAATCTGCGTATCGTTTCACGGCAGCGGTGCGGTTGTGATCCTTACGCCGGGCTCGCTGCGCCTCCTGTCGCGCGGCCACCACCAACCAACCAGCCAACGAAGCCCTATCCGACAAGACACCAGCTTTCCGCGCTGCGATGGCAAACACCCGCATGGCCACATCCGCGGCCGCCGCCTCGTCCCCGAGCGTACGCCACGCCACCCCGCGCACCAGCGCCAGATGCCGCCCCACGAGTTCGCGGAAAGCAGCCTCGCGGCCATGATGGTGGTAGTCAGAAAGTAGTGCGCCGTCATTCATGCGATCGTTCGTTTCAATACTCCCCCGCGACTCGACGGAAACCGGAAGAAAATTTGCAGGAATCGGGAATTGGAACAAAACGCACTCCGCCCCGCTCACCTGTTCGGCGGGCGGACTTGACGGGCGGCGGGTGAACTACTAAAATGAAACGTTTTAGTATTCAGTTGCACATTCAGGCCGTGCGCGGGGTTGGCGGGATCAACCGTCTTCGCTGCGGGTGGCGAAGGCGCGGTAGAAGTGCAGTGTCTCGTAGGGAATCCGGGTTTCCAGCGCCTGATGGAGCGGTGAGAGCGCCCCCATGCCGTGTATTTCTACGGCAGCGGAAATGGCGCGCTCATCCGCCTCGGAGTAGAAGTCGCGGGGTGATGCCTCCAGTTTCCCTGCCTGGATAGCATCTGCTAGGTGCTTGCAAACGGTGCTGCGGGCCAGGCCGGTTTTGGCCATGATGTCCTCGATGCGCATTCCATTTTTGAAAAACTGGAGGGTGTGGATGGCTGAGGATGAAATGGACCGGGGCGCGGCGGGGGCGTTGGCTGCGTTGGCTGTGCTCTGTCCGGGAAATGTCAGCCGGTCATGGTCCCTCAGCCAGAGGCCGACCGCATCCATGAATTCCCGCCCGAAGTCAGCGAGCTTTTGGGCACCAACTCCGGGGATACTGAGGAAGTCCGCCGTGCTCTGTGGATAGCGGCTGGCCATGTGCCGGAGCGCAACGTCGGAAAAGATAACGTAGGGAGGGACGCTGCGGGCATCCGCGAGTTGCTTACGCACGGTCCGCAGCCGGGTGAAGAGGCCCTCGTCACAAGCGATGTCCCCGGCGCGCTGACTGCCGCTGGATCTTTGCGCACGCGTGGATTCCGTCTTCTGCATGGCCGGGATCATGACGGATTGCTTGCTCAGCAGAAAGCGGCGGCCGGCATCCGTCAGCCCCACGGTCCGGTAGAGATCGTCGCTTTCCGCAGCATATCCTAGGCGGATCATTTCCCGGCCCACATGCAGCCACTCTTCTTTCGGCGTGTCGCGTCCTATGCTCCATGTGCTGAGTCGTTCATGGCCCCATTTTTTGACTTTATCCGTGTCCTTGCCAGTGAGCACATCCGCTACGTGGTTGAGTCCAGTATCGAAGGCACCGGCGGCCCGGATGCGGAAAAGACAGGAGAGCAGTTTACTGGCGGCGAGGGTGGCGTCCACCCGGTCGCGTGGATTCAGGCAGGAATCACAGGAGCCGCAGTTTGGCTCCGGCCAGTGTTCGCCAAAGTAAGTCATGAGCCCGGCCCGCCGACAGGTGGGGCTCTCAGCGAAGTCAGCCATCTGGCGGATTTGCCGTTCACTGGTACGGCGGGCGGTTTCATCCGTGGCATCGAGCATCCGGAGATTTTTCACGACGTCAGCGCGGGAAAAAAGCAATGTGCATTCTGAGGGCAGGCCATCCCGTCCAGCGCGTCCGGTTTCCTGGTAGTAGCCTTCTATGTTCTTGGGCAGATCTGCATGGATGACAAAGCGGACATCCGGCTTGTTGATGCCCATGCCAAAGGCGACGGTAGCACAGATGACGCGGACTTCATCCCGCAGAAACTGTTCCTGATTCCGGGCCCGCACCGGACCCTCAAGACCAGCATGATAGGGCAGCGCTTTGATGCCGGCGTCCGTCAGTACGGAAGCCATGAGTTCAGCGCTTTTCCGTGACTGCACGTAGATGATCCCGGCACCGTCGGGCCACTGGCGAATGAGGGCAATGGCCTGGTCTCCGGCATTGGAGCGCTTAGTGACGGTATAGCTTAAGTTAGGACGGTTGAAGCTGGCGACAAAAATTTCCGGATTCCGTAGGGTAAGCTGAGACTGGATGTCCTGCCTGACCTGACCGGTGGCGGTGGCGGTGAGCGCCATGAAGGGCACGCCGGGAAGTGACTGGCGCAGCATGGCCAGCTGACGGTATTCCGGGCGGAAATCGTGCCCCCACTCACTGATGCAGTGGGCTTCATCCACGGCCACAGCATTGACGCCCCAGCGACGGAGGTCATCTGGAAAGCCTTGCGCCATGACGCGCTCGGGAGCCGCATACAGCAGGCGGATTTCCCCGCGGTCCAGTAGTTGCCTGCGGTGGCGCGCTTCACTGCCGTCTAGCGAGCTATTCAAAAAGGTGGCCGCAACCCCGCTGGCCTGGAGCGCGTCCACCTGGTCCTTCATCAGGGCGATGAGGGGGGAAACAACGAGGGTCACGCCTTCCCCGCGCACGAGGGCCGGCAGTTGGTAGCAAAGGGATTTACCAGCGCCTGTCGGCAGCACGGCGAGGACATCCCGCCCGGCGATCCCGGCCTCCATGATTTCCCTCTGCTGCGGGCGGAAGGAGTCGTAGCCGAAAACGGATTTGAGGAGGACGGGGAGGCGATCGGTCATTGAGGGGGGGGGAATACCTAGAACCGTACCTTGGCCGAAAATTACCAGCTGACCTTCAATCCTGCGGTACCCATCATAACACTGCTACCACTGTTCGGGCCAGCGCCGGTGGTATAGTATTCTAGGCGCAAGTTGAAATCCGTGGATGGGGAAATGTGCCAAAAAGCTTCGCCGATGGCACCGAATTCCGTTCCCCGAGTTTCCTGGCGGTAGGCGACCTCACCGGTGAGCGCCAGCGTGAGCGCCTTACCCAGGTCTCCGCCAACATGTGCCTGGAGGGCATGGCGGTTCACTTTTGGCAGGACGGCATCTCTGGCTTCCAGACCTTCGCTGTCTTCAAAAAACGCGTCTACTGAGCGTCGCCATGCGTCTTCCCTTGCGGAAAAAGTAGAGTATTCTGCCTGGTAGGCGACCCACAGGTTGGCGTTCTTTTCCCATGGTTGAAAGCGCAACTGGGCCTCCCCCTTGAAGCCTGTTCCCAAGCGATTGCCGTCCACTTCCACGATGCGGCCTTTGGCAGTGGCATCTAGGTAGAATCCAGGGGCGAGCTTGTGCTGGAGATTAGCGGAAAGGACGTGCTGCCTGCCATCCATGGCCTCCAAAAGCAGGGTATCATGCGCGGGGTCATTCCAGGCGCCACGCAGGAGAAAACAGGTGCCTTCCCGGCAGTCCCATTGGAATGCCGCGCTCCCCAGAATTTCATCGCCGGTGCTGCCGGCCAGTCCGGTGAATCTCTGGCCGTTTTCCAGCTTGGTTTCAAAACCTGCATAGGCGGTGATGCGGTCCTCCTCCCGACCGTAGGGAAAACTCTCCGCTTTCAGGCTGATCTGGTCCCAGAGAATGCCGCCGAGGAGCCGGGTCTGGCCCATTCTCGGCAGGCTCAAGGAAACGGCAGCGCGCTGCACATCCCCTTCTTCAAAGGAAGCGCCTGTGTATTCCGTGATCAGACGCCCGCCGCTGTCGTCAGTGATGCTGCGGATTTCCTCCGAGGCCGTCTTCACCTCCTCGGGACTGTAAATCCCCGGGCGCGCGGTTATTTCCTGATAAGCCCGGACAGCATCCCGATAACGGCAGGCCGCAGCCAGCGAGGCCGCATAGTCCACCTGTGGATCAAACTTACCGCCATCCGCTTTATCCTTCAGCACTGAGAAAATACGCACTGCTTCCTCCGGCTTATTGCTCGCCTTCAAACTCCGCGCCCTGAGGGTCAGCGCGTTTGGACATTGCGGGGTGATCGTGACCAGCTGGCTGGAGATCATTTCCGCTTTCTTGAGTTCGCCCTTGTCCAGAGCTTTTTCTCCATCCTCCAGCAAGCTAGCGCAGAGAGTGGCCTGGGCCGCAGTGGCCGCTGCACTCCGCTCCGCCAGCGGGCGCTCTTTGTTCCCGGCTATCTCGCGGAAGAGCGCGACGGCATCCGCCGTGCGACCGGCATCAGCCATGGCGGAGGCCAGATCGCTGTCCCCGGGAAAGGGCTCGCTCCCTTTGTAGAGGAGCTTTACGGATTGCAGCACACTGATGGCCGCCATGTATTGCTTTGACTCGCTGAGGAGATCCGCTCGCAGCAAGGCCGCATCGAGATTCTCCGGATACTTCTGGACGAGTTCAGAAGACAGCCGGTCCGCCTGAGGGTAGTCCTTTGCGGCCAGCACCGTGCGGGCTGCCTCCACTTCCCGGTCCATGGGTGATTCCTGCTCAACCGGGACAGCCTTGAGCCCGGTGGGGAGGACCTCCGGGGTGGCCGTCAGGGGGAATTCCTCTCGCCATGCTGTCAGGGCCTCGCCAGGCACGTCCTCGAAAAACGGGGCCGCTAGGTCATTTTTGTGCATACTCGCAAGGGCTGTCCCTTTCAGGAGCCGGGCGGTGGTGTCGTCCGGCATGAGGGCGAGGGCCTTGTCCGCATACTCCAGCGCCTCTTGCCCGTTCCCTTCCAGCATCGCCACACGTCCGGCGATCATCAGTGCATCTCTCGACGCCGGGTCCGCCGCTAGGGCCGCCGCTGCAGCCTGCCGCGCATCCGGAAGCTTCTTCATCTTCAGCATCAATCCCGCCAGTTCGGTAAGTTGCGCCCCGTTCATCGCCGGAGCACCTTCCGGCCCGACAGACTGACCGCGCACTGGTGAGGAATAGATTCCGGCGGCGCTCAAGGCGCTGAGGAGTGAGACGTTAATTCGTTTCATGAAGTGGAAGTAAGTAATCGATCATCCATAAAATAAAGCCCAAATTTGCCAAATTGCGACTAAAATTATTGAAAAACCGCAATTTTACGAATTTCCATCATTAAGAGAATCATGGTGTCTTGGATAAATGCTCCCGCACATAGTTCCATACCCACTCGCTTTTGTTGTCCTGAAAATGCCTCACAATCACTCCGGCAATGAACAAAGCGGGCACAAGGACGCACAGCATCAACACCGTGAAACAGCCGCTGTCCGGGTTGGAGCGACGGGAGCCCCCCATCGTGGAGACCGGGCGCTGGATCACGTAGACCGGCTTGGCTCCCGGCTGGCCATGCGGTGCCGGGGCTGGCGCAGCCCTGACTCTTTCATACACCTGGGTGGCTTGGTCTTCGTTTCGGGCGACGACGTCACTCTCATACGTGGCGTGAGTTTCCGCGAACTGAACGGTGTCCCCATGCCGCAGGATGCGTGTGCTCACAGCGACACCGTTGACCTTGGTGAAGTTCGTGGACTCCAAATCGGTGACCGCAAAATCCCCGTCATCCGTTAGTTTGAGGATCGCGTGGGAGCCGCTGCTGGAACCGTCCCGCAGGACGATGTCGTTGTTGTCGGCCCGCCCGATGGTAAACGCCCTGCCGTTGAGACCAAATTTAGCAGAAGTGCCATCTGGATGCTGAATGATGATCTTGGGCATGGAATTAGGAGTGGTCGGAGGACGGTTGTATCTGCCACCCCTCGCTGTGACAAGTGCATTTTGCAAAGCGTCCTGTAAAGTGCCTACCTAATGTGCTCCGAATCCCCCAAGATCCAACAACGCACCGGCTGATTGCTTCGAATCCCCTGGGGGGGGGCGTCCGCAGCACCCGCGTCGTTCTCTCCGGCGTCAGTCATCCCGAAGGGATGCCAGCCAGTAGCCGGGGGTT
>JAYVJI010000617.1:0-1905 GCA_043769435.1 Verrucomicrobiota bacterium | reverse complement strand
GGAGCCGGGGGAGATAGGGGAGTATTTGCGGGCGAAGGTATCGCGCCGGTTGCCGGTGGTGCTGGACCGGAAGGAGGCGGCTGCGGTGATGGGTGATTTGGAGGGGCGGAACCGGCCCAGGTGGCTAATGGCGGGAGTGATGCTGGGGGCGGGGCTGCGGCAGAAGGAGGTGCTGGAACTACGGGTGAAGGATTTGGACCTGGAGCGGGCGGCGATCACGGTCCGTCAAAGGAAGGGGGAGAGTAATCGATGTCCAGTGCCGTGGCGGCTGTCATGTCATGTCGCCGCTCATCATGTCCGTGCCTATACCGTGTTCGAAGTCCCACGGACGAGGCCGACTTCGAGGAGATGGCGTGTGAGCCGCTCCCGGCGGTCGGATTTGTGGGGAAGGTGAATGATGAGGAGCGGGATCTATGCGGCTTGCTACTTCCAACAGGCACAGCAAACGACGCGCCGCCGTGTTGATGCTCAAGCCGTCCGTTCAATGAGCGCCGCGTAAGCACCGTCTGTGTTGTCGCGGTGGGGCAGGAGATCCTGTTCCTTCAGCAGGCGGAAGCCTTTGAGCTTGCGCAGGACTGCTTCTACAATGGCGGTGTTTTCCTCCGGCTCGATGCTGCAGGTGGAGTAAACGAGGCGGCCTCCTATCGCCAGAAGTGGCAGCAGGGACTGGAGGATGGTGCGCTGCACGCCGTTCACGTGATGAAAGAACTCAGGTTCGAGTCGCCAGCGCACATCCACGCGGCGGCGGATCACTCCGGTATTGGAACAGGGAACATCCGCCAGGATACGATCGATGCCCTTTGCGGGAAAGAGGCCACGCAGGTGCGCCGGCATAGGGCCCTTGATCCAGTCATGACGGGCGGTCTGTGCGATGCTGGCACCCAGCCGTTTGAGGTTTTCCTCAAGCCGCTTGAGCCTGACAGGGGCTGCATCCGCCGCCATGATCAAGCCTTTGTTAGTCATGAGCGCGGCCATCAGAGCGGTCTTCCCACCGGGGGCGGCGCAGGCATCCAGCACGCAGTGTCCCGGGCGCGGATCTAGGAGGACCGGTGCCATGGCGGTGGAAAGATCCTGGGCATACACTAGGCCTTTCGCTAGGGCCGCGTGGGGCAGGGAAGTGGCCAGATACCATTGGCCGCCGGGCGACTCCACTGGCTTGAGGCCTGCCATGGCTTTCACCTCCTCAGCAGCGCCGGGTATCAATGGGTTGACCCTAACATATACGGGCGCTGGGTCGCCGCACCACTCGGCGAGAGCTTCCGCTCCGCCGGGGCCATGCCGCGCTGCCCAGCGCTCGACCAGAAAGTCAGGCAGGGAATAACGCACGGTGACCGGAGCCTCTGCTTTGATTTTTTCCAGCGCCTCAGGTTCCCGCAGCGCCCGCCGCAGGACGGCATTCACCAGCCCCCGGGCTTTCCCGGCGAGGGCGACGGTTTCATTCACGGCGGCGTGCGGCGCCATCTCCATGATGCACAGCTGAAAAAGCCCCAGGCGCAGCCACATGCGTGTGTCGTGGTCTAGGTGACCACCGCGCAGGAAGTCTATCCAAGCGTCCAGCAGATGTACATGGCGCAGGACTCCGTTTACCATCGCTAAAAGCAGCGCACGGTCCGGCCCGGAGAGTCCTTCACTGGCCCGGGAAGTCATTTCCTCGGCATACGGGCCATCACTTTCCCAGTCTGTCAGGATGGACCAGGCCAGCCAGCGGGTATTGCGGGGAAAGGTGCTCACTGAGCCGCGCCTCCTGCAGGATAGCTGCCTAGCACTTTGACAAAGCTGCAGTGACGACGGAGTTCCTCCAGCGCTGATTGCAGTGCCGGCTCGCTGTGGTGACCGGTCACATCCACAAAGAGCACATACTCCCAGTCCCGGCGTCGGCTGGGTCGGCTTTCGATCATCGACATA
>JAYVJI010000616.1:0-2521 GCA_043769435.1 Verrucomicrobiota bacterium | reverse complement strand
TCCCACCCGGGCCAAAGACAAGAGCGTCGAAAACCTGATACGCTTCAAGCTTCTCATCTGCGACGTACAGCAAAAAAAGACGGCTGAAGTCGAGAAAAGACTGGCTGCCTTCGACCAGTATGATGCTGAGTCCCCAGCCTATTATTTCGCCAAGGCTGCCCAAGATTTTGGTGCGGCAAAAAAAGATGAGGCCAGTTCTTGGTTAGAGTCCGCCGGAAGAATCTATCCCAAGGAAATGAATGAGGTCTACAACGACTCCCTTGTAGAAATGGGCTGGCTGGAAACTCTGGAAAACTGAGCCCGGGAGCGGAATTCTTTCAGCAGATCCGGAGTTCCCGGGATTTCCGGGATTTCCCAAGTGCCCTGAAATCCTTATTGCCAGCTGGATGTTTCCGATGGCTTAGTGCTAACTTATGGCTGGCTTTTTTAAACGACTTCTGCAGCGGTTTACCCGCCGGAAAGTAGACCTCGACGAACTGGAAGAATCTCTCATCACTGGTGACGTGGGGGTGAAAATGACGATGGTCATTCTGGAAAACCTCCGGGCGATGGGCCGCAGCCTTGACCCAGAGGAGGTGGTGGATGTCTGCCGCGCAGAGATGCTGAAAATCCTACCTGCCGAGCCCGCCCCACTGCCACTGTTTCCGGACAAGCCTTGCGTGATCCTTATGGTCGGTGTGAATGGCACGGGTAAAACCACCAGCACTGCCCGCTTGGCAAAGTATCTCACCATGCAGGGCAAATCCGTCACCCTCGCTGCAGCGGATACGTTCCGGGCGGCTGCCATAGAGCAGTTGGACATCTGGGCACAGCGGCTGAATGTTCCCATCATCAAAAGCCAGTATAAGGGAGATCCCGCCGCGCTATGTCACGACGCGTGGGACGCCGCCAAAAAGCGCGGCAGCCAATACCTCATCTGCGATACTGCGGGACGCCTACATACACGACACAACCTCATGGAGGAGCTGTCAAAAATCGAGCGCGTCCTCGCCCGCAAGGACCCGGAGGCCCCTCATGAGACCCTCCTTGTCGTGGACGCCACCACGGGATCGAACGCCCTCCAGCAGGCACGGGAATTTCAGAAAGCCGTCGGGCGCCTCACCGGCGTGATCGTTACCAAACTCGACGGCAGCGGCAAAGGCGGCTGCGTCATTTCCATCCAAAACGAACTGGGCATCCCCGCACGGTTCATCGGCACAGGTGAGGGAGAGAATGATTTCGCTCCTTTTGACTCGCTGTCCTTTGTGGAGGGGATCCTTTGAAACCCGCGCGGCCCGGCTTTCCACCCACAGAATTTCGGCCCATCACCAGCACGATTTCCGATGGTTGCACATAGCCATGATTTTGACGCCTCGCTGGCTGCGGCGGGTGTGCGTCTAGAGCGGCGGGCTCCGGAAATCCTTCAGCTGAATGTCGGAAAGCTGTGCAACCTGACCTGCATCCATTGTCATGTGAATGCCGGACCGGCTCGGAAGGAAATCATCACCGGTGAGACAGTGGACCGCATTCTTGTGTGGCTGGAGCGGTCAGAGATCGGCACGCTCGATCTAACAGGAGGCACACCGGAAATGGTGCCGGACTTTCGCCGCATGGTGGAGGCTGTGCGTGCCATGCCGCGGCCATTCCGCATCATTGACAGACTGAATGCTACTATTCTGAGTGAACCTGGCTACGAGTGGGTGGCGCCGTTTCTGGCCCGCAACGAGGTGGAGATCACCGCATCCATGCCTTGCTACGAAGCCAAAAACGTCAATCAACAGCGCGGTGAGGGCGTGTTTGACCGGAGTATCGCCGCCTTTCAGGAATTGAATGCCTTGGGCTATGGGCGAGATCCGCGGCTGGTGCTGAACTTTGTCTATAATCCCAATGGATCGTTTTTGCCGCCGGATCAGGCGGAGCTGGAAGCAGACTACCGGAACGAGATGGAGGAGCACTTCGGCATTGCTTTTGACCACCTCTACGCGATCACCAACATGCCCATCAGTCGCTTCGCTTCATGGCTGAAACGGGAAAACCGTCTGGAAGAATACATGACCCTGCTGCGGGATAATTTCAATCCTTCCACGATCCCTGGGCTGATGTGCCGGAACACCGTGAATGTGAGCTGGCAGGGTGAGGTCTTTGACTGTGACTTCAATCAAATGATGAAGCTGCCGCTGGCGAATGCAGCGGGGCAGCCGCTGTATCTCTGGGACGTGGACCCTGCTGATTTTCCCAGCCTTCCCATCCGCACAGGCCAGCATTGCTATGGCTGCACAGCCGGCAGCGGGAGCAGCTGCGGAGGGACACTGGCCTGACACACAGACAAGATACGGACGGTCTCACTCCTCTTCCTCACGCTCATCAATACGTGCCATCTGCGGAGGGTGTGACCGCGTCGTGATGTAGCGGAACACGGCCATCTTGGCTGTGGCGGCTCGCGGTCTCGACCGCGATGAGAAGCAGTCAAGATGACCGCTGGCCAACACAGGCGAGACGCACTGTGTTCCTCTCGCCTTTTAAGCACATCACGGCGCGGTCA
>JAYVJI010000615.1:0-21201 GCA_043769435.1 Verrucomicrobiota bacterium | reverse complement strand
TCTCACGCAAATCCCCGTAGCTCCGGGCGATGGAAACGTCCTCGCGATTCTTAGGAATTTCCACGGTGATGAGATGGTGGTAGGCCTTCTTTTTGTCAGCCAGACTTGGCCATGAGACGATCAGGGGCTCTTCGTCCTTCTCTTCCTTATCCTCGCGGCCCTCATGCAGGAGTTCCTCGATCTCAGGGAAAACGCGGATGAAGCGGGCGAGCAGCGAACGCTTGCCCATTTCATCGATCGCCGGGGTCAGCAGGATCTGCCTGGCATAAATCCTAACCTGAGGGAGATCCACGCCGGTGATGAGGTCGGCGATGAGTTCCCGGTCTTCCATGAGCACGTCATAGATGCGGTTGGACTTGCGGTTTTCTTCATCCAAATGATCGCGCTCCAGTGCGGAAATCATGGCACGGGGCAGGTCAGTGCTGGCGGCTTCGGAGGCTAGGCCAGCGCGCTCACGGGCGATCCAGACTAGGACCTCGCTGCCGAGGCTGCGCTGGCGGATGCCGTGGCTGAGCCATGCATTGAGCTGCGGGCCACAGCCCTTTTTGTGACACACCGCCGCCAGTTCATTGACGCTGCGCGCACTCATACGGTTCATGAGCGGGAAAAGCGCCTCCACACCCTGAGGGCCCACGGCATCAATGAGCGCGTCAAATACCCTGTTTTGCTTTCCAGGTGCCAGCGAGCCCATGCTCTCCGCCAGGCGCACGCCGCCTTCGCTTTTCATCGCATTCAGCAGCGAGGCAGAGGTAGCTCCGTGGAGCGCTGGGAGCTTGTCGCGCAGCTCATCCCGGGCCAAGAGCAGGTCCAGCGCGTCCACTGGCTGCAGCCTGAGATTTTGCGCAGCCAGTTCATCGGCCTCTTTCAGAATAGCCTCGAGGATGGCCTCATCGGGGATGACAGTGACGTCGCGTGAAATAGCCTCCAGCGCCTTGGCCTTGGCCTTCACATCACGGGCCCGGCGGAAGTCATCCACCAGCGCTTCAGCAGCACTGACATTTCCGGCCCGCAGCAGCAGAGGCACGGTACGCTTCGTCGGGACGATGAATTCCGGACGCCCCTTCATAGCCTTCTTCGCATTGTCCCACCATGTCTTGTATTTGGCCTCGCTCACGATGCGGGGCTTGATCACCGCGTCCATGGCATCAAGGCTCATGCTGCCATTGTGGCTCTCCAGCACAGCCTTCACCAGCGCCGGCGCGTCCTCGGTCGCCAGCTTAGCTAGCGTGGGTGCATCTGCGAACCGGCGCGCCAGGATGTGAGTGGCAGGGATCGTATCCAGTGACTTGGCGGCGAACTCCAGCTTTAGCCCGTGGCCCTTCTTGTCTTCAAAATCAATCAATATCCGGTCGTCATGCAGTTCCCATGCGGCCACCTGGCCCACGCCCCAGCTCTTGTGCGTGCAAAACGTGCCCGGTGCCAGCTCCGTAACCTTTGCCCCCAGAGCAGATGGTAATTTTCCGGCGGAAATGAGCTTTTGGACATCTTGGTGGACTTCGGACATGATAAAAAAGAATGGGAAATGAGCGGGGAAAAACGTGACACGGTATACCCGGGCAACGCAACTGAAATAAACCCGGGCTCTCACAGCTTTAGTTTCAAGGACTTTTTCATCCATTGCCGCGCAGATGCCCCCCTGTAACGCTCCTGTAACGCCCGCGTCGGGATCCAGACACTTTCCGGCTTTCCGGCGCTTCCCCGCGCGCGTGGCGGCCCTGCCCTTGCACTGCCCCCCCTAGCATGACAGTAATGCAACAAGTCTAACGAGTCATGAATTTGCCCTTCCTCCTTGCCGCCCTTCACGCTGTGCTCTTCGCTCCCCCAGCCGCGCCAGTTCCCAGCGGGATCAGCCCGGGCATTGCCGTGGTGCCGGCTTCCCCGCTGCCTGCGGGTGATCACGTGCGTAAACTCCTGGTAGACGGTCTGGTGCGCCGCTACAGTATCCACATTCCACCCGGCCTGAAACCCGACGCGCCAGCACCGGTGGTCCTGCTCCTGCACGGGGCCGCTATGAATGCAGAACTCATGGTGCAGTTCTGCGGCATGAATGCCAAGTCTGACGCGGCGGGCTTTGTCGCAGTCTATCCTAACGGCACGGGCACGGCAGGCCTTTTCCTGACGTGGAATGCCGGCGGACTGCCGCTTGGGATGGCCAAGGGCAAACCAGATGATGTCCGGTTCTTGCGCGCGCTCTTGGACGACCTTGCCACCGTGGTCCCTGTCGATCCTGTGCGTGTTCACGCCGCAGGCCTATCAAACGGCGGCATGATGTGCTATCGCCTAGCAGCAGAAATGTCAGACAGGATCGCCTCCATCGCGCCGGTCGCAGGCACTAACACTATCCCCGCTCCAGTGCCTCTGCGGCCAGTCCCGGTGCTGCATTTTCACGGCACCTCAGATGCCATCGTCCCCTTCGCCGGGCCGCCCAAGATGGGGGCCGGCGGTTGGAGCTTCGCCTCCGTAGCAGACTCATTATCAGTCTGGCGGAAGCTCAATGCCTGCCCGGAGCCCGCGGCCGAGGCGCTGCTGCCTGACAAATCACCGGATGATGGCACGACTGCATCTCGGAAAACCTGGGGCCCCGGCACCAGTGGCGCAGAGGTAGGACTGGTGGAAATCAAAGGCGGTGGCCACACATGGCCGGGACAAGTCCCGCTCGTGCCCTTCATCGGCAAATCCTCCCGGGATATATCCGCCAATGACATCATCTGGGAATTTTTTCAGCGGCACCCTTGGAAACCGGCACCCACGCCATAGCCCCCTTCCTAGCGTGATAAGCGTGATATATAAGTTACCGGGATACTCGATGCACAGGGACATGGTCGTATCGTATCCGGCACATGTGTGCGCGGCAGACAAGCCGTCATCTTTTCACGTGGCAGACGCCTGCGATCGTGGCAGGGCGACGGTGAAGGTAGTGGGGCCCCCGGGAGTGGATTGGCAGGTGACGGTGCCGTGGTGGATGGCGGTGATACGCTCGCAGATGCTGAGTCCGAGGCCGGTGCCGGCGATCGTGCTGGAGTGGGAGGGATCGGCGCGGTAGAAGCGCTGGAAGACTTTGGCGCACTGGGCGGCGTCCATGCCGGGGCCGGTGGTGGAAATGGTGAAACGGGCGTGCTTGCCTTCATGGGTGAGCGCTATGTGGACGGTTCCACCGGGGATGTTATACTTGATGGCGTTGTCTGCAAGGTTCAGAAGGAGGCGGCGCAGGAGATCGGAGTCGCCGTGGATGGTGGTGTCGGCGCAGGTTTCGAGCGTGACGGTGATGCGTCCTTCCGCTAGTGTTTCTGCGGACTCGGCGGCGTCGCGCACGAGGGTGTGCAGGGCCACGGGGGCAAAGGTTGTATGGAGCAGGCCGGCATCGGCACGGGCGAGGATGGTGAGGCTGTCCACGAGACGGGTGAGGCGCTGAACTTCCTCCATCTGGCTGATGCAAAAGGCTACTGGAGTGCGGTCCTCAAAGCCGCGGCGCAGCACGCCATCCAGCTCGCCGCGCATGATGGTAAGCGGGGTGAGTAGTTCGTGGGAGGCGTACAGGGTGAAGTCGCGCATCTGATCCATGGAGCGATGGACGCGTTCCATGAGGGCATTGAGCACGTCGCTGAGGCGGTCGAGTTCGTCGCCGGCACCAGAGCGGGGCAGTGGGATGCTGAGGTTTTCCGGCGCGAGTCGCTCGGCAGCCAGAGTGAGCTGGCGCACGGGACGCAGGGCGCTGCGCACGAGCCAGAGGCCTCCCAGCGCACCACAGAGGACGACGGGCAGGCAGGTTTCCCATACGGTGTCGCTAGGGCTTTCGTCTTCCTCTCCGTCCTGCGCAGTGTCGGCAGCGCGGCGCTCGATGGCGAGTTCGTAATACATCATACCGGCGGTGACGGCGGTGCAGAGCGCGAGGATGAGGCCGTAGGAGATGGTGAGCCGGCGCGTAAGGGTCATGGTGTGGAGGAGAGGCTGTAGCCGACGCCGGGGATGGTGCGGATAAGTTTGAGGTCGCTGGTGCCGTCGAGCTTGGCGCGCAGCCGGCGGATGGCAACGTCTACGAGGTTGGTGCCGGGATCGAAATTGCAGTCCCAGACCTTGTGCAGGAGCATCTCCCGGCTCTGCGGACGGCCTTGGTGGCTGAGCAGATGGTGGAGCAGGCGGAAGTCGCGCGGGGTGAGATCCAGCGGCTGCCCTCCACGGCTAGCAGTGCGCTGGCGCACGTCGAGCACGAGGTCGGCGGCTTTCAAAATGTCCGGTGCACTCTCCGCATGGCTGCGCGTCAGGGCGCGGATGCGGGCGAGCAGTTCGTCGAGCGCGAAGGGCTTGGGTAGGTAGTCATTGGCTCCGGCGTCGAGACCTTCCACGCGCTCGGCGATGGAACCGCGCGCGGTGAGCAGGAGCACTGGGATCTTTAAGCCCCGCCCGCGCACGGCGCGCAGAATGCTGAGGCCATCGCGGCCAGGGAGCATGATGTCGAGGACCATGGCGTCATAGGGCGCGGAGAGCACGGCGGCCAGGGCTTCGTCCCCCTGGGTGCGACGGTCCACGACATGGCCGTCAGCCTCCAAGGCGCGTGCGATGAACGCAGCGACTTTTTTTTCATCCTCGACGACAATGATGCGGGGCATGGGAGCAGAGGTAATCCCGGCTGGGGGAGTGACGCCAGCCGGAATTTTCTTTTTCAAGGTGGGCAACCGGCTGCTGTTCAAAACCGCCACTCGAGCACCACGGTGGACTCATTGTCCGGCGAGGTGCTGGTGGTCCCAAATCCGCTAAGGGCCTTCAACGTGACACTGTCCGAAACGCGCCACATGAGCGCGGGGCCGATGAGAAATTCCGTCACCGTGCCGGAGCCTGGTTCATTGTTGGAGGCGGCTTCATATTTCATCTCGGCACCGAACGTGAGGCGGTCGGGAATGGCGATGTAGTGGAGTCCCATCTTGCCGATCAATTCCAGCTCGCGGTCACCACCGAGGCGGCGCTGGTAGGTGAAACTGCCGGCCCAGAGCCACTCCTGCGCGAAGACTTCACCGAGATAGAGGCTGGCCTTGAGGACATCGGAACCGTCCTCCACGACTTCGTAGCCGACGCCGAGCGTGGGGTTCAGCGGGAGGTCTCCCCATGGTGCGGCGGCCCAGCGGAGTTCTGAGAAGAAGGCCGCGTGCGCCCAACCATCCGCGCTGGTGTGAACGGATTCGTCCTGCAGCATCAACTGAAAGCGCCCGGGCAGACCGAGCGAGATCTCCGGCAGGAAGGCCTGCTCGGAAGGGTCCTCCGGGAACCACGCGAAATTTCCACGCAGTCGCACGTCCACTTCGCCGGCGGGCAGGACGTAGAATTTCGTGTCCGCCATATCCCGCCAAACGGGCTGCGATGAAGTGCGCGCCGGAGCGGCTGGCATGGGCGGCGCAGTGCTGCCGGCTTGGAGTGGTGCGGCGGAGAGTGCGGTGAGCGCGCAGAGGAGAATGGTGGCTATGCATGATGATGGTGTTAGGATGGAAGGAAAAGGTGGCGGTTGATGCTATCGACTCAGGTCCGCAGAATGGAAGTTACCAGGAGATTACTAGGCGGTCATTTCGGCGGCGGGCGGCACTCATTTTTCAAAGGAAGCCTCTAGGAGATCGACGAGATCGAGGTCCATCTGCGCGGCGAAATCCAGCATAGGCAGATGCTCCGCTTTCCCCGCCGCCTGCAGGCCGCGCACGGTGGAGTCGAAAGCATCGCGCAAGGCGTGGCCGGAGATCTTCGCCCGGATGGCCGACCACCAGGTGGCCGCATCGTTTGTGAGCTGGCGCATGGCTTTCCAATCAGGCTGAGGGGCGGCGGCGAGCACGTGGAGCTTGAACCCGGCGTAGTCCAGCAGGCTCACCTCGCGTGGCACGGTGAGGCTGGTGGCATCGGTGTTCTCAATAAGCAGGCGGAACACCTCCACGGCATTCATCGCGAGCGCTTGGTGATCGCCCGCAGCGGCGGCTTTGCGGATAGTTTCCATGCTGCTGCGGAATAGCGCTGCGGCCGGCGTGGGGAGGACGTCGCTGAGGGCTGTGGTATGCTTTTCAGCAGAGGCGAGGTTGGCTGTGATGGAGGCATCGTTTTTCGCGAGAGCGGACTCAGTCATGTCTTCGAAGGGCGACGTGGCGTCGAGCAGGACAGCATTCGCAGATCGCGCATCGCGCGCGCCGGCGGGTGAGCAGAGAAGAGTCAGGAGGACAGCGGTAAAGCGGAGTAGGTTCATTTGGATGGATTGGTGACGGACGGATCCTACTGCGCATGAGGCTAAATAGAAAATGACCGCACGATGACGGAGCGGTCATCACAGCGAGCACGGCGAGTGGATGCCCGGCCAATGCCCTCGACTCCGCCACTAGGTGGAGCAGTGCCCAGGCTTCATAGACTGCCGCCGGCTGCCACTACGGCATTTTCTCCAGCGGCGATATAGGCCCCATAGGCCCCCGGAATTGGAAAAAGGAAGTTGCGCCGGAGGCGGATTTAAGGTAGCCCGGCGCGCAAATGCAGGGTTTCAAAAAAATAGTCCGCAGCTGTAGCTGGACACGTGCGCTTTTTATAGCCGGGGTCATCCTGCTGTGTCTGTGGCGCGGCAGCCCTGTCTATAGGACGCACGCGCTGCACGCGGAGTGCGGGACGTGGACACGGCTTGTCATGGAGGAAGGCGTGAGCGGCTTGACGCGCCAGGCGCGACCGGATTATTGCGTGCTGCTGAATGCGGTGATCCTGCGGGTGAGCACATGGGTGGCTGAGGTGGGTGCCTTCGGCGGCTGGGCGAGGCTGCCGGAGATCATGAATGTGGTCACTTCGCTGGCTACGGCACTGTTGCTGGTGCTGTGGGGGTGGTGGCTGCGCCGGTTGTGTGGCTGGGCAGCTGCGGTGGCGGGGACACTGGCGTTGCTGGTGGTGCCGCAGATGCGCACGGACATGTATGTGTGGGGGGACGCGGCAAATTTCGGATTTTTTTGCGGCCCGGTGACGGCGGTGGGTTGTCTGTATGCGCTGCTGGAGCCTGTGCGCACACGGCGCGGCGCGGCGGCGTTGCTGGCGGTGGCGGCACTCACGGTGCTCACTTCTCCCATGGCTGGTGCGCTGGTGGCCGGCACTGCCATGTTGGGCGGCTTGAAGGAGCTGGCCGTGCGCCGAGCAGAGCCCGGCCCGGCCGCGCGGCGGTTGCTGGCTGCTGGTCCATGGCTGCTGGTGGCGGCGCTGGTGGGCTTTTACCTGTATATGGCTCATGCGCGGGGTCCGTCCGCGCATCGGGAAGACTGGAGTGCGTGGCGTGCTGAGGCATGGCTGGAAGTGCTGCTGGGTCGGCAGTGGTTATATGTGTGGATCGCTCCGGTCCTGCATCTCATGAATAATGAGGCTGCGGTGTTATTGTCGGTAATGTCACTGGGCGCTGCGGTGTTTTTGATTGTTGCCCTGAGCCGGAGCGGCGAGGCCTGCCAGCGGCGTTGCGGGCAGGCTGCGGCGTGGTTGCTGGCCAGCGGCTGGGCCATGGCGCTGGTGACTTTTTATACGCGCTCCGCTGTCTTGAATAATCAGGATCCGGGCTGGTGGCAGGCGGGAGCTAGCCGCTATGACGTGCCCCAGGCCATGCTTTTTGCGGGGGCATGGGCCATACTGCTGACGGGCGCGGCACGACGCTGGCCGCAGACGGGTGGGCTGCTGGCCGCCGGGGGAGCGCTGGTGGCGCTGAGCTTGGTGCTTTTCCAGACTGCGGAGCATCGCCATGTGGCAGCTGCGCGTGCGTCTGCCGGGCAGGCTCTGCCATGGCCGGTGCAGGCGGACTTCGCTCTGCGTGCGGCCACCATGGCGGGCCGCAGGACGGACGGCGGGCTACTGCCGGTGCAGATCGACAGCCCCGCGCTGGCACCGCGTCTACCCGCTGCGGCAGTGCAGGCGGCGGCGCTCGCAGCGCCGACCAGCTGGCAGGAGGGCAGGCTGGTTTCCGGTGCAGCGCCTGTTTCCGCCAAAGGAAAAGACGGTGTCGCAGTGATACGGGCGTCCTTGATCGCCGGGCCGGATGGCTGGCTGGTCATCACCGAGGCCGCAGTCTCTGTGGAAGGGAAGCGTATTTCCGGGCGCGTCCTAGCGGAAGTTTACGCCGAGCAATGGCCGCCGGGCGCCGCTGCGCGCATTCATTCCTTCACGCTGCCGTTTGTGCCGGACCGTGGCGGACCGCTGGTGACGCAGCTGCGGCTATGCGTGACCATCCCGGGCCGGCGTAGCCATGCGGAGGTCTCGCGGCTCGTGGCTACAGCCAACGTTCGCTGGCAGGTGGTCCGGAGTGTTGCCCAGCTGGGCATCACGCACCTATTCCCGGCGGAACTGGCCGCGCCGGATGGCACCTTGCCCGCTACTGCGCTGCCTGGTGAAGTCCCACTGCCGCCTGCGACAGGTGCGGTCACGGAGCCGCGTGTTTTTACAGCCTCACCTGAGCCGGGAGGCAGTGGAGGGAGTGAATTTTACGAATTCACGGTGAGCGTGGCGGCACTGGAGGGGGTCGTTTTTCCGGCCTGCCTTGAGGATTTTGTAGCTGTTGTGGGAACGCAGCGGGGGCGGGCTCCGGCGCGGCTGCTGGTGGAGTTCACCGGTGGGAGTGGCGAGCACGCATCCGTGTGGCTGTCGGCTCCGCGGCAGCGGGACATGCCGCCACATGTGTTCGCAGCGCCGGGGCTGCATCATCATGTTGCGGCACCGGCCTTCCCTGTGAAAACCGTGCTGGTGCGTGCTCATGCGGAAGGTAGGTCGCGGCGCTGGCGGCTTCACTCGCTCACGTGCGGCGGAAAGCGACTCCAGTGACGGTTGCAGCTGATGAACGGAAGTTTGAGCATCATCATCCCCTGCTATGCAGATGCGCAGGCGCTCAAGGAGTGTCTGGCGCGGTTGCGTCCGGGACTATTCAGCGGGGATGAGATCATAGTGGCTGACAGCTCGCCGCATGAGGCCTGCGCAGCGGTGGCTGGGGGCACGCGGTATCTGCCCTGCGGGACAGCGGGCCGCGGACCGCAGATGAATGCTGGAGCCGCATTGGCTTCCGGATCTGTGCTGGTCTTCAACCACGCGGATACGCATCTGCTTCCTGCTCACCTTGAGTCGATCCGCGAGTGGTCGCGCCACTCGTCGGTACCGGCGGGCGCATTTTATAAGGACACTGCCTCGCACTATCCAGCATGGGTGTGGGCGGATGGGCTTATTCGCTGGTGGATGCAGCGCTTCGGGGTGGTTTACGGGGATCAATCACTCTTCATCCGCGCGGATGCCTTCCGGGCGATGGGAGGATACGCTGCTATCCCCCTCATGGAGGACGTGGAATTGTCTGCCCGCCTGCGCAGGTCGGGTGGGGTTCGGTTGCTGGGACCGCCCCTGCGGACTTCCATGCGTGCGTTCCGGAAAAAGGGGCTCCTCCTGACGCGCTGCCGGAATGTTCTATTCGTCTGCCTGTTCCGCGCCGGAGTTTCTGCGGAAAGGCTTTACCAGTGGTACTATGGAAGGCCCAGTAATCCCGCTCAGAAGCTGCCTGGACCGTAATTTCCGGAACTCACTGCGACCGGAGCTGGGCCGGCCGCGCGGTTATTCATGGACATCAGCTGGCCGACGGTCACGAACCGGAATCCTTTGGCCAACAGTCCATCCAGAGTGCCGGGCATGGCGTCTACACTGGAGGAATGGAGGTCATGCACCAGAATGATGGCTCCGGGGCGGGTCTGATCAAGGATGCGGCTCCGGGTCATAGCGGCATTCTTTGTTTTCCAGTCCTCAGGATCGACGCTCCAAAGGATGGTAGGGTAGCCAAACTCCCGCATGATCCATTCCTTTTGGCGGGCCGTGATGGCGCCGTATGGCGGACGGTACATGCGGGGCGCGATGCCAGTGGTGGCGATGAGATTGTCCGCGCTGCGCTTCAACTCATTGCGCACTGCGCCGTCGCTCAGGCTGCTGAGCTTCGGATGAGTCCAGGTGTGGTTCGCCAGTTCATGACCCTCTGCCACGATGCGCCTGATAATGTCCGGGGCATTGTGAGCCATGCTGCCTACAGTGAAAAATGACGCCTTGATCCCCCGCTGCGCCAGCATGTCGAGCAGGCGCGGCGTATTTGCCCGCACGGGACCGTCGTCAAAAGTGATAGCAATATAGGGCCCGTTGACGGCAGCGCTGGTCCAGCTCAATTTTTGTCCGTTGACAGGTCCGGGAGCCGGAGGCCGCTGGTAATTAGCCACGGGACGTTGCCCGCGCGCTTGAGGTGCGGGCTTTCTTTTGACACAGCCAGCCAGAGGCAGGACCAAGAGACAGCAGAGGAGGGACAGAAATTTCATGAATTGAGGACGTGCAATATGGCGGCAGGAGCCGCAGGGTCAAGAAGAAGCTGCACAGAACATCGAGGACGGGTGCAGGGCCGGTCACTCCCACTCGATACTGGCCGGCGGCTTGGTACTGATGTCGTAGAGTACCCGGTTCAGGCCTTTTACACTATTCAGGATCTCATTCGAAAGCGATGCCAGAAAGTCGAAGGGGAGACGTGCCCAGTCAGCGGTCATGGCGTCCTCGCTGGTGACTGCACGGATGCTGACTGCGAATTCATAGCTGCGCTCATCGCCCTTAACGCCCACGGTTTTTACAGGAATGAGTGCTGCGTAGGCCTGCCAGACTTTATTATAGAGATTATGCTCCACGAGCTTGCGCATGTAGATGGCATCGGCCTCCCGGATGATGGCCAGTTTTTCTTTGGTGACCTCGCCGGGGCACCGGACGCTGAGGCCTGGTCCGGGGAAGGGATGTCGCCAGAGAATGTCCTGGGGGATGCCCATTACCTTGCCCAGTGCTCTGACTTCGTCTTTAAAAAGCTCGGACAATGGTTCAAGCACGCGGCCTTCCTTTTGGAGGTCGAGGATGCGGTCCACTCTGTTGTGGTGGGTCTTGATCTTGCTGGCGCTGCTCCCGCTGCTGGCGCTCTCAATGACATCCGGGTAGAGAGTTCCCTGAGCGAACAGCTCCATGTCCTGCCCCACAGCGTCCCAGAAAACATCTAGAAAGAGGTTCCCAATGATTTTTCGCTTCGCCTCCGGATCGGTCTCTCCTTTGAGCGCGGTCAGGAACCGCTCAGAGGCATCAATAGTCTCAATGGGCACTCCCAGCCTGCGGAAGTTTTCCTGCACCTCAGCGGCTTCATTTTTCCGGAGCATGCCGTGATCCACAAAAACGGCGCGCAGTGGCACGGCGGCCTCATGCAGGAGGACCGCCAGCACGGTGCTGTCCACGCCTCCGGAGACCCCCACCACGACTTTGCGGGCACCAGCCTGTTTCTTGATTTCGCTGATGAGATGCTCCTTGAATGAGGCCATTTCGAAGCGCGGCGCGTCCTTTGCGAGGGCGAGGAAATTCCCCAGAATCCGCGTGCCCTCAGGGCTGTGGCTGACTTCCGGATGAAACTGAATGCCGAAAACGTGGGGGCCGAACTGGAGGGCGACCGGGGTCCCCTCACTGTTCCGTCCTATCACTTTTGTGTCGCTGGCGAGACCGGTGCAGGTATCGCTGTGGCTCATCCAGACCATGGAAGGGGAGATGTCGGCAAAGAGCGCAGAGCCTTCCGGTGTCAGTGTCGCGGGGCCATATTCACGGGTGGTGCCCGGCGTGACTTCGCCGCCGTGTTTAAGATTGAGCAGCTGCATACCGTAGCACACGCCGAGCACGGGGACGCCCAGAGCCTTGAGCCATTCCCAGTCAATATCGGGGGCGTTTTCCTCACTGGTGGAGCGGGGTCCGCCGCTCAGGATGACAGCGGCCGGTGCGCCGGTGCTGTGGAGTTCCGCAGGCTGATAGAGGCGCGAGTAGTAGCCCAGCTCACGGATGCGGCGCACTATTAGCTGAGTATACTGGGAGCCGAAGTCGATTACGGCGATCTGGCGGGAGAGCATGACGGTGAAAGAAGTGGACAGATTCCCGCGCGGAAATGGATTCCGGGGAAAGCGTCCCGTGGCACAGTCAGCACCGGGGGCAACTGGGATTTGCGCTTGGTCAGAGCCAGCCTTCGTTGTTGAGCGCGCGGGTCAGGTCCATCTGTCGCTGGAGTTGAGCGGAGTAATGAGCGTGGTCGCTGGCATTCACGGAACACCGGGATGCCGTATCGACCGCCACCAGCCGGGAAGCGAGCGAGACCATGGACTCGGTGCGGGCGTTTTGGCTCAGCCACACATAGGCGGCCTGGATGGCTGCCCCCAGCCCGGCCCCTTCCGCAGTCGCCAGCGTGACCACGGGAACACCGAAAACATCTGCGACGATCTGCCGCCATGCCGCGCTCTTGCTGCCACCGCCGGTCAGACGGATCTCCGAGGGATCGAGCCCGAGTTCACGGAACCGCGTGAGACCGTAGGCCAGCCCCGTGGTCACGCCCTCCACAGCGGCGCGGGCCAGATGAGCCGGCGTCATATTGTCCGTCCGCAGGCCATGCAGGACCCCGCTGCCCCGGGGGAGATTCGGCGTGCGCTCCCCGTTCAGGTAGGGCAGGAAAAGCAGGCCGCCGGCTCCGGCGGGGGCAGTGGAAATATGCTTTTCAAGGCTCGGTATATCCCAGGCGAACATTTCCCTAACCTGCTCGGTCAGCACGGTGACATTCATCGTGCAGACGAGCGGCAGCCACTGGTCGGCACTGTCGCAGAAGGCAGCGACTTCCCCTTTCGGATCAATCACCGGACCACCAGCACAGGCGTAAAGTGTGCCGCTGGTGCCTAGGCTCACGGTGACCACACCGGGCGCCACATTTCCCGTACCGATGGCGCCCATCATGTTATCTCCACCTCCGGCACTGACCACCACTCCTTGCTCCAGCCCCCAACGCTGACGCAACTCCTCCCGCAGAGTCCCGTGGATATCCAGGGAGGAGCCGAGGGGCGGCAGCATATCATGCACCCGTGGATCGATGGCATCAATAAGACCGCGATGCCATTCACGGGTGCGGACATTGAGCAGGCCGGTGCCGGACGCGTCACCATATTCCATTCGCTTCACGCCGGTCAGGTGGAAGTTCAGATAGTCATGCGGCAGGAGGATGCTGCGGGCCGCTGCGAAATTTGTCGGCTCGTGGCGTTTCAGCCAGAGAATCTTCGGGGCGGTGAAGCCCGGCGGGATAGCGTTGCCGGCAGCGGAGATCAACCCCTCCGCACCCCCGAAAGCTGCCGCCAGGGTCTCGCATTCTGCAGCTGTGGAGGTATCGCACCACAGCTTGGCTGGGCGCACGGGGCGGTCATCCGCACCCAGCACCACCAGCCCGTGCTGCTGCCCGCTGACACCTATGCCCCGCACTTCCGAGCGGCGCGTGCCCAGCTGGCTGAGGCACGCGGCGATAGCGTGGTCTGTGGCCTTCACCCAGTCTTCGGGATGCTGCTCCATATGGCCGGCGGGAAGTCCGCCGATCACGTCATATTTCTCTGCTGCCTGGGCCACCACCGCACCGCTGTCATAGTCCATCACGATGGCTTTGGTGCTTTGGGTGCCGCTGTCGATTCCGATGAAAAGCATGGTCGTATATAGTTGGGTAGGAAGTGGAGAAACGTCCTTGGGGAAAACCCACTACGGACGACCGCGCAAGAGTACAAGCACGGTATCGTAGCTTCTGAGGCTTCCGGGCACCCTAGGAACAGGAACAGGGCCCGGAACAGGAACAGGACTAGGACCGTCCAAATTTCCCCTTGTCCCCAATGAGGGACGGTCTTTCCCGTTGAATCCCTCACAGCCGGCGTTCCGGTGTCCCGCTCCGCCCAGCGGGCACCACTCCGGGGCCACCCCTTTCCGTTTCCGCCACCCATTCCCCATTCCTTTTTTTCAACCACTATGCAGCGAACCATTACCGACGACGTGCGTGTCATCGAAACCCGCCCTCTCATTTCCCCGGAAAGCCTCATGACTGAGCTGCCCCTGACCGGGCACGATTCTGAATTCATCGCCCATTCCCGCCGTGCGACGGAGGGCATCATTGCCCGCCGGGATGACCGGCTGCTGGTCGTCGTGGGCCCCTGCTCCATACATGATGAGAAGGCGGCGCTGGAGTATGCCAGCCTGCTGAAGGCGGAGGCCGCGAGGCATGAGAAAGAACTCTTTGTAGTGATGCGGGTGTACTTTGAAAAGCCCCGGACCACAGTAGGCTGGAAGGGATACATCAATGACCCCGGCCTTGATGAATCCTTCGACATCAACCGTGGTCTGCACCTTGCGAGGCGTCTGCTGGTCGAGGTGACCCGCATGGGACTGCCTGCGGGCACGGAATTTCTGGACGTCATCAGCCCCCAGTATGTCGCGGACCTTGTCACGTGGGGTGCTATCGGTGCGCGCACGGTGGAGAGCCAGCTGCACCGGGAACTGGCCAGCGGGCTGAGCATGCCCGTGGGATTCAAAAACGGGACCGGCGGCGGCTTGGGTATCGCCATAGACGCTATCAAGGCCGCCCGCGGCCGGCACTGCTTCCTCAGCGTCACCAAGCAGGGGGTGGCGGCCATCGTTTCCACCACTGGAAACGACGCTTGCCATATCATACTGCGCGGTGGGAAAACAGGGCCGAATTTCAGCGCGGAAAAGATCACGGAAGTGAAGGAAATGCTCAGTGCCGCAGGGCTCATCCCCTCCATCATGGTGGACTGCAGCCACGGCAACTCCAACAAGGACCACCGCAACCAGCCGGCGGTAGCCCGGGACCTCGGCAGCCAGATCCGCGCCGGGGAAAAAGCCATCACTGGGGTGATGATAGAAAGCCACATCCATGAGGGTAAACAGGACGCCAAGCCAGGCGTTGCCCTGAACTACGGACAGAGCATAACGGACGCGTGCATAGAGTGGGAAAGCACGCGCAGCGTCCTCGCAGAGCTGGCAGACGCTGTGCGGGACCGCCGCAGTACTAACGGCTAGCCTGTGCTGAACGGAACCGCTAAATCCAGCAATGCCCGCTGACAAAACAAAAGCCGCAGCGGTGACACCATCGCCGGGGAGATCTCTTTGACTAGCCGACTAATCTATCCACTGGAGCACACGCTGGTGGTGGCTCCGGTCCCCTGACAGGGTTCTGGCTGGGTGAATGTGACTTCAAGAGTCATACCGACTAATCCACTTGCCGGGCAGCGAGCTTCTGTTACGGAATCGTTTCCCTGTCTCCTTACACTATTCTCAATCTGACCAATCTCTCACATCATGTCGTTTTTCCGCAAGTTATCCATGATGAGCTTCGGCGAGAAAAAGAAGGACATGCCGGAAGGCCAGTGGCTGAAATGCCCTGGCTGTGATGCCATGCTTCATGATATCGAGCTGGAGGCCAACCTGAAGGTATGTCCGAAGTGCCATCATCATTTTTCGCTTGATTCAGCCACCCGGATTGAATCGCTGGTCGATGAGGGGACATGGGTGCCAATGGACACGCACCTGAGGACGGAAAACCCGCTGGGCTTCAAGGGCTACCCTGAGAAGATAGCCGGGAACATGAAGAAGACTGGCCTGAATGACGCCGTCTCAAGCGGGCGGGCGCTCCTGAACAGGTATCCGGTCACATTGGCGGTCATGGACTTCCGCTTCCAGGGCGGGAGCATGGGCAGCGTTGTGGGGGAAAAAATCACCCGGGCTATAGAAGTGGCAACGGCGGAGGGGCGCGCCTGCATCGTCGTGAGTGCCAGCGGAGGCGCCCGGATGCAGGAGGGGATACTGAGCCTCATGCAAATGGCCAAAACGAGCGGTGCCCTTGCGCTGCATCATGAAGCCCGGCTGCCGTTTATTTCCGTCCTGACGGATCCCACTTTTGGAGGGACCACTGCCAGCTTTGCAACGCTGGGGGACATTATCCTTGCTGAGCCGGGGACCATTATCGGGTTTGCGGGGCCGCGGGTGATCAAGGAGACCACTCATCAGAAGCTGCCGCCCGGCTTTCAGACTGCGGAGTTCATGCTGGAGCACGGGCTGGTGGACCGCATCGTGGCGAGACATGACATGCGTTCCGTGATCGGGGGGCTGCTGGCCTGCTTTTTGCCCGCTCCAGTAATGGCCCCGCTGTGACGGAGCTCCTCCTGCACCGCGATCACTGCACCCGTCTGCTGGACGATCTCATTCCGGCTGCGGTGCGGTCGCTCTGGCTCATCACGGCGGACATCAAGGATCTGCACGTGGCCAGAGGAAAGCGGTATATCCCGTTCTTAGGCGTGCTGGCGGAACTCGTGCGCAGCGGAGTTTCCATCCGGATGGTTCATGCCAAGGAGCCAGGGCCGCGTTTCCGTGAGGATTTTGACCGCTTCCCGGAACTTGTTAGCGCCGGGAGAAAGTTTGAGCGCATCCTTTGCCCGCGTGTCCACATGAAGGTGATCATCATCGACCACAGGACTGCGTATATTGGTTCCGCGAATATGACCGGAGCAGGACTGGGGGCGAAAAGCCCCCACCGGCGCAACTTTGAAGCGGGAATCCTAACCGATGAAGCCTCGCTTGTGCAGCCACTCATCGAGGAAGTGCGCCAGCTCTGGGCCGGCGCGCATTGTCAGCGCTGTGAGCGCCGGGACGTATGCCCGGACCCGATCGCCTGACGAAAGTCCAGTTCAGTTACCTACTTATCGCCGAGTCCCTTAGGCAATACTTACGACCTAGCGCAAAAACAAAACAAGCCGCACTGGTTGCCCAGTGCGGCTTGAAAATTACTGCTATTCCGTTAAAGAATCGATCAAGCGCGGCGGCGGCGCATCATGAGGCCAAGGCCCATCACAGCTCCAAGCGCAGACATAGTCGGCTCGGGAACAGGAGTGGCAAGAATGAAGCTGGCTCCATTTTGGTTCACTGCCGTTCCACCAGTGCCAACCGTGATAGTCACAGGAGCACTGTAACGGCTTGGGTTGTAGCCATCAATCGTCAGCGCAGTGACTGCAACTGTAGCACCAGCTCCTGGTTCAATGCCCAAGGTAATATCATAACTTGAGTCTGACTCAGGGGTCAGGGCCGCAGGAGCTGTCCAAAGAGTAGAGGTCCACATGCCTTGCTGGCCGTTTTGTCCAATAACCCAAACAACAACCGGTCCGGATTTCATACCAGCAACACCAGTAGTCGACCCGTTTTGCGTGGTCTGATCCTTGATAAAGCCACCTATGGCTTGGCTTGTGATCGGGTTAGCAATGGTAGTAGTTGCAAACTCCGTAAATGTTCTCGTATCACCAGGTGTCGAAAGGAAACCAATCCTGACGACGCTACCAGTGGTAACTCTGGTAGACCCATCTGAGAGCAAAAACTGGTGACCACTGCGCCCGCCTGTCAGGAAGGTGATAGAGGCTGCGTGCGACGAAATAGCACTAACAGCGAGGAGGCTGAGGATGGATAACGTAAATTTCATGGGTAGTATGTTGATGGATTGAAAAAATTAGTTGGAGATGGTTTCAGCAGGAACAACCCAGTTAAAAGCTGCCCCCTTACGGAGAATACGAATAGCGGTTCCTTCGTTTAGTGGGTTTGTATCAAACGGAATGGACCCGGCAAAGAATCCTGCTGGATCTTCATCTGTATTGAAGAAAACATTGAGAGAAGCGGTGGGTGAGCCGCCAGGAGTTGCCACAACGTTCAAGGTTGTGATAATGTCAGCATTCAGGGCGCTGCCTGAACCAGTGAGTCCTGAAGAACGCAAACCCGAGTTCCCGTAGGTGAATACAGATCCAGTGGCAGTAGCTCCTACGGCCCTAGGGACCGAAACAAGATTCACACCAGTTTCAACCGGAATCACCGTTTGACCTGTTTTGACATGTCCAACCCAGACGATAGGCACCGCCACACCCTTACGCCTGACCTTTAGGCCCTCTCCTGGGGCGATTGTCCGATTGTTTGAGAGCTGAGAACCCGCAACCCATGAAGTCTCGTCAGTATTGTAATAAAACAACTTTGAACCAGCGGGGGAAACAATTTCCAAAGTATCAGCGGAAGCAGCACTGATGCCTGGTGTTAGTTGGAGTGGGTTGGAAGCGGTGTCATCACCAAAAAGACTGGCGATGGTATGGTGCTTCCGAATTTTTACGCTCTGACCGTTGATCTGAGCACCAATGGGGTCCAGAAGTGTAAGTGTGTTGGCTGAAGGAGTGGCAACGATGTCAGTAAAAACACCAGCGTTGGGGCCGGAAGTGATCTCAACGTAGTATGCACCTTGGGCTTGTACAACTGGCAACAGATCGTTGAGTCCGAATGCAGATGCTGCAAACGAACTGGCAGGGAAGGTAGCAGAAGTGCCAGCGCCTGCAGTTGCAGTGCCAGTAAACTCTATTTTGTTAACCAATGAGGCTCCAACGTAGCTGATGCCAGGGGATGCGGGGGTGCCGCCTTTGACGTTAGCCGTTATGTAACCGACCGGGTCGGTTGTGGCGGAGTTTTGGGCCATGGCTCCAGTCATGGACGCCAAGGAGAATGCACTGAGGAGGAGTGACAGTTTTGTTTTCATGGGTAGGGAATGTAGTAATTTTTAGCGTGGGCTAGGGAGATAATAGTGCGAACTTGAGCGGATGTAAAGAGAATCGTGCGAGTTTTTCGTATTTTTTTTGAGACAGGCGAGCTTTGTTGAATGTGTCTGTTAACTTGTTGAACACAATGGCATTGCGACTGCAATTTTGAGATTATTATCAGATTTGGGGCGCGGACTTCGCAAATGTGAGCGTTTTTTGGGGTGATTTGCTGAAGGTAATGTCACCCTTTCCTGCTCAGAATCAGTCCCATTCGTTAATGGAACGACATCCTAACGCTTTCTCCGGGTGGTAAGGCTCTACTTCCTTCGTTTCGGCGATGGGGTCTTTGGGTGCATGGAGTAGTGTTTTACGGGATTGGCCCGCGCAAGCATGGGGCCTGGCGTGTCTTTCCCCCCGGGCTGTCTGCGGGGATGGAAGCGCTGCGGAACCCTGCGGGAAGCGGGTGCCGAGGTGCTCACTCCACCAGCAGTAAGGCTGAGGCGCTGTGACTGTTGAATTCCGGGGCGTACATGCACTGCAGTTCAGCGATGCCGGTTTGGCACTTACCCCGGAGTTGGACACGGCAGCTGTAGTCAAAGACGTAAGTTCCTTTTGGCAGGGCATCGAAGAAGAAATGACTCGCAGCATCGCGGGTGGACTCGTAGTAGCCAAGTCCGGCCTGCTGCTTGTATTCCGAGAGGACATTCACCGGCTCCACACTGGACGGGCGTTGGTCTTTGAGATGGACATATTCCATGTCCCGGTCGGTGCGAATTTCGAGTCTGATCACGAGTTCATCGCCTGCTTTTACTTTGCCATTCACCGGCTGCAGTTCCGGGCCGGCATTGGTGTTCACTTTAGTAAAAAGCGATTTGGTTACCTTCAACGGTGTGCCTTCATGAGTTGTGACATTGGCCATGTCCTCCAGATACTGCCAATGAATGCTGCCCCATGCCGGGCCTTTGTCAGCTTTCACCAGCGTTATTTTCCCCATGTCTGCCGTAATCTCCGCTGCGGTAAAACGCTTCTCAAAAAATCCCGTGCCGGATTCTATTTTTTGAGGCTTCACCTCATGCCCGCTGAGCGCCACGCTGACGAGTGCATCCGATGAGAGCCGGGAGGTCCCGCCGCCGAGCAGTGCGTAGACTGCATCGGCAGTAGCCTTCGTCGTCGGCCAGCTCTGCGTCTGCTTTTGCTTCAAGAGCCAGACGGAGCAGTCATCCGCTGCTGCATGGTCTGCGGCGATGTCTCTGAAAGCCTCGATCATGAGGGCCTGCGTCTCGATGGGCGCGGCATCCCAGCGCCATGAGTCCGCTCCATCCGCCCAGTAGCGGCCCAGTTCATTATTTGTCAGTGACCGCTCTTTGATGGAGGCCAGAATTTTAGCGGACGCGGACTTGTCGCCGAACCGCAGCAGGCCCAGCGCGGCGTGCGCCTGGGTCATGCGACGCTTTCCGGGCCAGTTTTTGCGGGCCTGTGCCAGGAAGTAATCCAGCGAAGATTTGGTCGCTTCTGTCACTGGCTTATCCGCTAGGAGAAAGCTGCGGCCATACAGGTAAAGGGCTATGTCTGATCCCAGATGGTCACCTGGCTGACGATCCTTCCTTTGCTTATCCAAAGCCAGCGCGGCCCGATGCCTCAACAGCAGCCAATGATCTAGGTGATCCACCGCTTCCAGGGCTGCCGCCATGTTCACCTCCACTCCCAGATGCCGCAATCTGCCAAAGCCTGTGACAATATAGAGCGAGATGAAATCGCTTCCGGCCCCGCCGGGAAACCATGACCAGGAACCATCTTCCCGCTGCCTGGACTTGAGCTGCGCGAGGCATCTGGCGGATTCATTTTCGAGGCGGTTATCATCAAAGAGCGCGCCGGCATTCCTCCGCTGTTCAGATTCGCCGGTGGCCTCCCGCAGCCACGGCGTCTCCTCGATGAGCAGTGATTTCAATTCCTGATTTCTCAGCAGCGGGCTTTGGAGGGCATCCGGCTGGGCATCACGCCAGACATCAAAAACGCGGCGGATTTTCGGATCACTCTTCGCTATGTGGCGGGCCAGCGCATTGGCGTAGAAGCGGTTGAATGTCTGCTCACTGCATTCGTGCGGAAATTCCATCAGATAAGGCAGCGCCATGACGGCATACCATGATGGCTGCGAAACCATCTGCACGGTCAGCCCCTGATGCTGTAGTGATAGCGACCCGGCGCTTTCGCTTAGCTTTTTGAAATCAAACTTCTGCTCCCCTGCCTCGCGCAGGGGCAGGGGCAGGGATTCTGTCACCAGAATGCGGCGGGGCAATACGGGCAGCCAGCCTTCCTCTCCATCGGTGATTTGGCTGGTTCCGGCAGTTGCCTTCCATGTTAGGAACCCCTGACCGTCAGGCACGGAGATGCTCCATGATACCGTCCGCGATTCCTTCCCCGGCACATCAAAAGGCTGTACCGGAGCGGTGAGACCGAGGGAGGCATCCGCCGGAGCCAGCGTTGCGGCATCGGCAAAGCCCAGACGCGCTTGGCCCTGCATGGGAGCGTCACTTTGGTTAGTGATTTTCACCGTGAATTCCACCGTGTCGCCCTCCCGCAGGAAGCGCGGCGGATTCGGCTGGACCATGAGGTCACGGGCGGTGACCGTCTCTCCGCTGATGAAGCCGGAACGCAATTTTTTATCGTGGGCAAAACCAAGGAATTTCCATGTGGTCACCGCCTCCGGCATGGTAAACTCCAGCTTCAGCGATCCGTCCTCTGCGGGGATTACATGGGGAAAAAAGAACGCGGTTTCCTG
>JAYVJI010000614.1:0-12938 GCA_043769435.1 Verrucomicrobiota bacterium | reverse complement strand
AGAAGAGTTTCGGGGGTGGTTGCTTTCTTTCGCGGCGGGAGTTCCGGCGGTGGCGCTTTGGATCAGGCTTGCATTCGCACTCGGTCGCTCATGGGCTTTTTGCTTCACGGGCGGTGGTGCAGTGATTGGTTCGGTCAAATGGGGCGGTGCCATCTTGTTCCCGCAGTTCCGATCCTTTAAAATCTTCCTGCTGGCGCGGCTACGCACTCACCCGATTCGCGATCCGGCGCTCTGGCCGTGGCTCCCTTTCGGGAAATTTGTTTGCTAAAAAATAATAGGTGGTTTTTGGTTCCTCGGGACGATACGATCCCGACTTATCAGCATAATAAAGATATAAATAAACTAAATAAACGTGGTCTCGATTTTTTAGGCTGCTTCCGCCGTTTGATCATGGGGTGGAAGTGGAAGGACCGGGTTCCGACAGGCTTGCCAGCTTGCTCCGCTTTTCAGCAAACCCTCCCGGGCAGCTCAGGGGCGGCTTCCAATCCGAAGTTCGCACAGCGTTTGGGCGGTATTTTCAGAAAGGCAGGGGCATCTTTTTCGTGCTCGAAGGCACAGACGAAGTCGTCGGGATACCGGATGAGGTTGGCTTGCCCGCGCACGTGGCGGCGGCCATTTCGCTCGAACCAGAGGACGAACGCGTAGTGCAGGTGGACGTCGGCGAGTACGGGGGAGACGTGGCCGTGGAAGTCTGCGTAGTGCCATGCTTTTCCATGCTGGATGTGACAGCCCCTGGACAGCCCCTGTTGTGCTGGTTGTGCTGGTTGTGTTGGTGGGTGGTCGTGGTTTATGTGATGGTGAAGTCGGCTGCGTGCACGGTGAGGGTGCCCGGGAAGGAAATGCATGAACTGGATTTCTTCGCTTGGAACCATACTAGGAGCGTGCCACCATCAATCATGAACATATCTTTGAAAAGTGTATGCGTTTTGATATTCACTGCGGCTGCGCTGCTGCTGGTGCGGACCGGAGCAGCCTTGGCTGACGATGAGGCAAAACCAGCAAAGGCGAAGGCAGAAGCGCCGTCGGCTCCTGCCGCTGCGGAGGCTTCCCCTGCGGTGTCAGAAGACATGGAGGCAGCCTTCGCCATACTCCTGAGGGACAAGGTCTTCCAAGGCCGCTGGTGCTCAGTGGCTGACGATAAAATGGGTCCCGACAAGGACGAAAAATACACTATCATCAGTGTCGCCAAGAGTGGCGGCGACCGCTGGATGGTGAATACCAAAATCGAATATGATGGCCGCAGTTTTGTATTCCCCGTGCCTGTGCAGGTGAAGTGGGCAGGGGACACGCCGGTCATTGTGGTGGATAAACTAGTGGCTCCTGGCGGTACTTACTCTGCCAGAGTCATGATCTTTGAAAAGAGCTACAGCGGGACGTGGACCGCCGGGGACCACGGTGGATTACTGCACGGGCTCATCCTCCCAGCAAAGGAGGAGGCGGGAAAATAGCCCGCTGAACCAGGGCGTCCTGTGCATCCCGAAAAGACCGGGACGCGTTTGGTTTTGTCATGTCGTCACCTCCGCTCCACACCATGAAATCCGTCAGCCTGCGCACAGGCCTGACGGCGCATACCGTGCGCGTCTGGGAGCGGCGCTACCGGGCGGTCCAGCCAGCACGCAGCGGCACACAGCGCCGCCTATTCAGTGATGATGACGTGCAGAGGCTCTTCCTGCTCGCTTCGCTCACTGCCTCCGGTCACACCATCAGCAACATCGCCCGGCTTTCGGACAGCGAGCTGACCAGGTTGCTCAACAAAGGCATGCCCACGCTGCCGGACGTAGCATCCAAGGATTCACAGCGAACGATGGAGGCGCTCATGCAAGCCGTGCGGACATGGGACAATGCCAGCCTCGAGGCATTGCTGGACAGCGCTGCTGTAAAGCTGGGACACAGCGGGCTGCTGGAGCGCGTCCTCGTCCCGCTGCTCTACCGCATCGGCGAGGAATGGCATAACGGCCTACTGACCGCCGCGCAGGAACATGGGGCCAGTGCCGCCATCCGGGATTACCTAGCGCTGTCCTCTGATGCCATGGCCACGCCCTCATCCGCCCCCCGCATCATCATGACGACCCCTGCCGGCCAGCTGCACGAACTCGGGGCGGCCATCGCCGCCAGCCTGGCCCGGCGCGCCGGCTGGAACGTCAGCTATCTCGGCCCCTCACTCCCGGCGGCAGAGATCGCGGGCGCGGCTATTTCCGTCAATGCCAGGGCCGTGGGACTGAGCATCGTTTATCCGGCGGACGACGCAGCCCTGCCACTGGAGCTGGCGCGCCTGCGTCACCTCCTTCCGGGGGTGTTGATCGTCGTTGGCGGCCAAGCGGCAGGCAGCTATGCAAAGAGTGTGCAGGAGATCGGTGCCGTTCTGGTGAGGAGCATGGAGGATTTCACTAACATCCTCCGCGATGCCAGAGATGGCATCAACTGACGCACCTCGGGCAACTCGCGCATTTGTGCTGGCGCTGCCCGGCCCGTGTGATTGAGTGCCCGGATATGCTCCGGTCTCTGCGCCTGCTTCTTATCCTCCTCCCGGTCGTCTCCCTCTCCGCTTGCCGTGGGCCAGGGGCACGTGCGGTGCCCTCCCGGGTGTCACCGGCGTCCTGCATGGCGACGGCGGAGGCTTACCGGCTGCTCCGCTGGATGGGTCATGCGGAAAATGTTAGACATGGGCTTGATCCGGATGGGATCCGGGTCGATACACCGGATGTTTCATGGCAGAAACCAGGCGCTGTGCCCGGCTGGTGGAAGCCCGGGCAATGGAACACCGGCATGCCCTACCAGTGGGGAGGCTTCGCGAGCCCGCAGGAATTTCTGCGCGACATTGCGGCAGGAAAAGCCGCTGGCGATGTCTATACCTCTGAGAAACGCCGGTTGCTGGAGGCAGCTGTCAGTCGCCATGCCACGGGCATCGACTGCAGCGGCTTTATTTCCCGCTGCTGGGGACTGTCACGGCCCTATTCCACCCGCGAACTGCCCTCACTTTGTGATGCGCTGGCATCGTGGGAGGAACTGCAGCCCGGCGACATCCTGAACACATGGAATGCCCATGTAATACTCTTCGCAGGCTGGGCGGATGCCAGCCGTACCACCATCCGCACCATCGAGACCGGTCGCCCGCCACATTGGTTAGTCACTACACATACAGTTGCTGTCAGGAAGCTCCGGGCGGAGGGATTCACGCCGATGCGATACCGGGGCATGACAAAATGAAATAAAGCGCACAAGCGCACCATCTTCCCATTTTCCGCTTTGGACTTTCATGCAGGCTGGAAACAATAGCCCGCTTCAGGCCCTTTCCCCTGCATGCTACTTACTCTCCTATGAAGCCTATCATTACCCACGCTACATGCCGCACTCCTGAGGGAGTGAGACTCGCGCTCATTCAGCATGACCGCGATTATTTCCTCATGCTGGGCAGCGGGCAGCTCATGAGCACTAATGCCTGTTCATCGGAGCAGGCCATGGCGGATCTCGCCTGCCGGCAACTGCCCCCGCAGGCGGCCCGGATTCTGATCGGCGGGTTTGGTTTTGGATTTACCCTGCGCAGAGTCCTGGAGGTCGCGCCCCCCAGCGCGGTAGTGGAAGTGGCGGAACTCCTCCCTCAGATCATTGAGTGGAACCGGGACTACATGGATAAAATCAACGGACGCCTGCTCAAGGAATCGCGCGTCCGCATCAAAATGGGCGATGTATATGACCTCATGTCACCAAAGCCAGCTGATCGCTACCACGCCATCCTGCTGGACGTGGATAACAGCCCGGACCCACTGGTGCAGAAAGGAAATGGCCGGCTCTATGCCCCTCCCGGACTAGTCAGGATAAGAGGCGCCCTGCATCCCCACGGGCGCGTGGTCTTCTGGTCAGCAAACCGCGACGAGCGATTCATGACCTCCCTGCGCAACGTCTTCAAACACGTGGAATGCGTGGCCGCCAAGGCCTATCCCAAGGCGAAATACCCCAGCCATACATTGTTCGTAGCTGACCGGGACTAGAACAGAGAAGCGCCCACTGCCAGGCCCCGCAGTAGCGCACCTGAACTCAGCAGCGGCTCTCCCGCCCACTGCGGCTCATGGTCACCAGCGGTAAGTCGCCGTGACGCGGAACTGCCGGGGCTCCGCCGGATGCAGGTGGATGTCCGCTACGCCGGCGGAGGCCTCGCCACGCAGGCGGCTTTCGTAATAATACTCTATGTCGTTGTCATTGCGGTCCAGGAGGTTCAGGCAATCAACCGCGAGGTCCCAGTCCTTCCACCTGTAGCCCACCCTGGCATTCACCTGGAAGCTGGCCTTCGATTCCACCCTGCCGCTTTCCTCCAGGGGCCGCGGAGCAAAGTAACGGGCCCGCAGGCTTGAATAGAGACCCTTGTCCTGACCAACCGTGACCCCCGCTGCCATCATGTGTTCGACCGCGCCGGGGATAAAAGCTTCATCATCCGGCACTCCTTTGAAGCGCGCGTGGCTCCAAGCGTACTCGCCATCAAGAGTGAACCATTTGCTTGGGCGGTAGTAGGCGGAAAGCTCCACTCCATAGCGATGCGATCCCGCCCCTGCTTCGGTGCGTCCCGCATCCCCCACGTAGACAAATTCGCTGTCACTGTCCAGCACCCAAAGTGCAGCAGTTAGTGTTAGGTCCGTCACCGCATTGCTGCGCACGCCGATCTCCGCCCCCATCGTCCGCACCAGAGGGTCCACGGGATCCACGGTCTCCCCGTTGACGGGATCCTGACTGATGGTGACACCACGGGCATCATTGCTGTGAAAGCCCAAGCCTCCGTTCACATAAAACTCGGTGTCCGCCCACGGGCCGAAAATCAGGTGTGCCTTTGGGCTGGCGATTCCAGCCCAATCCGTGCCGCTGTTTGCGGAGCGGTCGCTGGCCACATCGAAGTAAAAAAGATCGCCGCGCAGGCCCGCTCCGGCGCGCAGCCATGGAGTGAGTTGGGTCTCGTGATCCACAAAAAGACTGGCACTTCCTTCAAATATATCATCCTCCCTTACGGTTCCATAGCGCCGCCGGTTTTCTGTTTTGTAGAGGCCTATCCCGTCCATCATGTCCATCCTTGTCTGGAACCCCGCTTTGGTGGTGCTGGCCAGCTTTCCTATATCGTAGCGCCATTCCCGGCTCAGGTTCCCACCGGCGAAGTAGCGATTGTCGAATTGCTCAAATTGATCGCCGCGCTCAGGATTATCAAGGAAGTAGGTGAAGTCGGAAAAGAGATCCAGACCATAATATCCTGCCCACAGATCCAGTTTTGTCGTGCTGGTATCAGTCTTTTGCTGCCAGTTCAGTTGCAGGCTGTAGCGGCTGGTTTCACCGGTATCCGTCGTCTGTGGTGAGCCGAACCGGTCCACTGTCCCTGACTGGATCGCGCGCAGCGGGATCTGATCCGTCGAGTGCCATGTGCCCCGGTAGCCTAGACCCGTGATGTCAAAATAATTGTCATCATCACCCGAGTGATAACGGATGAATCCATTCCAGCGCTGATAGTTGTCAGGAATTTGCCATGGGCCATTTTCCCTCGAAAATTCACTACCCAGCGTGAGGGTGCCATCCCCTACTTTCCATGAATCACCCAGGACCGCTCGGTAATACTCATTCTCTCCTAGAGTAAAGCTCGCGATGCCCTGCGGCAGCTCATGAAAGAGGCGGTAGGAGGCCCCGCCTGTTGAAGAAAGGTCCCCCAGCTCTGAAAAATACGGGCCTTTAAAATAATCCAGACCTTCCGTGAATTCGGGCACTAGGAAGTTCAAATCCGAGTAGCCCTGACCATGCGCGTGGGTCCGGAAGTTCACCGGCATACCGTCCAGCGAGATGCCAAAATCCGTCCCATGATCGAGGTTGTATCCGCGCAGGAAATACTGGTTGGCCTTTCCGCCACCGGCATGCTGCGTGACGATGACTCCGGGCACCACCTCGAGCAACTCTCCCCGGCGCAACACCGGACGCTGGCTTAGTTCCGCATTATTTGCCTGGCCTCTGGTCGCACTCCGGGCGGTGCCCAGAAGGTCCTCTGCTTTTCCGGTCACAATAATCGTATCCGTAGTGGTCGGCACTAGGCTACCTGCATCCGGCGGCGCTGCGGTGACTGCACCGGCAAGCATACCGGAGGCGAGAATGGTGAGCTTCGTATTCATGTGACCATTGGAACGACGATTCCGGGGAATACCCATGGACTTTTTTTTCACGTGCCCATATTCTTGGGAAAATCATTATGCATGAACTCCCGGGAGCTTGATAGACTTCTCAAAGCCTCTGCCACTGCAGCCTCATCAAAGAGTGGCCCGGCGGCGCTGGCGGATACCATCCTCTCGACGCTTCCGGGGATGCGGTTCGTCATCCCCGGCAGCCATCCTGGCCTCCGCCTCCTTGTCATCGCGGGGATCCTCGGATTGGGCACTGCCATAGCCATCAGCCTGCTGCGCCGCAAAAGTGATGCATCCGAAAGCAACCCTCCCCCGTTTGAGCTGTTCCAGTCTGAGGCCGTTGAGCCCAGGATCGCTCTCCCTCGATGAATCCACGCAATAACATGATACTCTGGCTTAGTGCCACGGTCGCTGTGGCCGCGTTCACTGCCTGGGCTATCACTCACCGCGTGCCCCCGGCGGCTGCCAGCGCTTCTCAGGGCCGCCCGCCATCTCTGCATGAGTGGATGCATCAGCAACTGGACATCACCCCAAGCCAGCACGGGACTCTGGATGCGCTGGAAACCAGCTACGAAGCCGAGCGCGTTCGCTTGCGTCAGCTCATCCGCCAGCTGGGCAGCGATCTGGCCATCGCCATCCGCGATGCCTCACCGAATGCGGCGATCATCACCGCTCAAGAAAAACTCAACACCGCCCAGGGTCAGCTCCAGCAAGCCACGCTGCGTCACTTTATCGAAATGAAGCAACACCTCACCCCCGCGCAGGCTGCCAAGCTAGCGGCATGGACCCATGACAGCATCCTCCTTCAGCCCGAGCCTTGACAGCCTCTTCAGAGCGCAGCCAGAGACCGCCAGCGATCACGCCACCGCCCCTGCTGACAGCCTAGAGAGTCGGCTCATTCGCCGCGCCCAAGCCGGGGACACCGCCGCTTTTCGCACTCTGGTCGAGTCACACGAGCACATGGTCTTCCGCGTCTGCCATCAATGGCTGAGTATCGAAGAGGACGCGCGGGAAGCTTGTCAGGATACCTTTTGCAAAGCATGGCAGGCATTGCCCGCATGGGAGCCCCGCGCCCGGCTGGGTACCTGGCTTTATCAAATAGCGCTGAACCAATGCCGGGACCGGGCTAAATCCCGGGCCTTCCGGCAGCGGCTGGCTACTACTGACTACGGCCAGCTCACTGCCCCTCCCGCCTGTCCCCACGCCAGCCCGGACCTCGCCGCTGTGCGCCACGATGACATGCTGAAGCTCCAGCGCGGCCTTGCCCTGTTGCCTGCCGCTTCCCGCGAACTCTTGATCCTCTGCGCCATGGAAGGCCTGTCCTATCGGGAAGCCGCCATCGTGCTGAAGTGCTCCCCGCGCGCCATTGAGGGACGACTGTACCGTGCCCGGCAGCTTCTCTTGAATTGGTGGAACGAATTGGAGAATCCGAAGGGCCAGCCCTTTGACAAATGAGCCCCCAAACTGGTGTCGGCAAGTAGCGGCGAGACCTAGCGTTACTACAGCTTTACGCAGTTGCGGAGATAAACGATTTGGCATCGCCGTGGGAATGCATTACCAGGCGCGCATGATCAAATCCACTGCCGCCCTTCTTGCTACCGTAAGCTTTTCTCTCCACGCCAGCCCCATCCCGCTGAGCGGGCTGTTTAACACCGGCGTTGATAACGCGGGAATGCCGCTGGCGGATAATGCCGTGGATTCGCATTACATTTTCACCGGCGCGCCGGAAGCTCCTTTCATTGGCACCAACCCGCTGGTGGCCCACAGGGGGCGGTGGATTTCCCATCGGGCCGTGGCTGGGAGACAACACCACGTCTGCGTGGCTCACCCCGCGTGCCAATACAACCGGCAACCTAGGTGACTGGACATACCGCACCACCTTCACGGTCCCTGCCGGAAGCGATCCCCTCACTGCTTTTATTTACGGCCTAGGCGCGGCGGATAATGACCTGAAGGATGTGCTCCTCAACGGGGTCTCCATCAAGAACCCGTCAACTGCCAGCGGAGTGGTCCTCTCCGGTTTTGGAGGATTTGCTCCATGGAGTGTGACCCGCGGGTTTGTGAGCGGTGTCAATACCCTCGACTTTGTTTTGTTTGAAGCCAGTGGAGCCGCTGACAGTGGAGGCTACACCGGGCTGCGTGCCGAAATGACATCCGGTGTCGCTACCGCAGGTCGCGTGGCCATTCCCGGGCTCTTGAATACAGGTGTCACTACAATGGACGGAGCCGCAATGGCCGACAATGCCTCACCGACAGGCTGGACCGGCGTGGATCCAGCCCTGGTGCCCTTCACTCCGGTCGTGGCTACTTCCGCAGGGGGATTTCCCATCGGGCCATGGTTAGGCGACAACTCAAGTTCGGCATGGATCAGTATCGACCCTACCACCAATGGTCCTGAAGGAAACTATACCTACAGCACTACTTTTGATCTCACAGGGTTTAATCCCGCTTCCGCAGAGATCTTCGGGCGGTGGTCCACCGACAACGGAGGATTGAACATCTCCCTCAACGGAGTCCCGACCGGTCAGGTGAACTCCGTTCAATTCGGCGATTGGACAAATTTCAGCCTCACATCTGGATTCGTGGCAGGCGTGAACAGCGTTACCTTTTCTGTGGCCAACGGCCCAGGTGCCGGCCCCACTGCTCTGCGGGTGCAGTTTGATGCTGCTTCCGCTATCGCAGTCCCTGAGCCGGCCTCCATGCTGCTCTGCCTTGTGGCTCCCGCGCTGCTTCTGGGCCGCCGCCGTCGCGCCTGAGTTTGCCGCGTTTAGGGACGCGGCCAGAAATAAACCGCCAATTGCTGCGCAGGATTATTTGGCGGCTGCCAAAGTCTCGGGCCGCGTTCCCCCGCACAGTGCTGCGCGGACGGCACGGCACACGGCCACTCATCACTGCGCAAACCCATTGCGCTCAGCACTCATCAGGAGGCCCGGGGGAAAAGGTGGTCGATGTGGTCGAGGCAGATCTGGCTCCAGGTTTCCAGCTGGTCACGCCGGGCGAGCAGTTCCGCGCGGCTGAGCCACTCGAGGCTGGTGATAGGGGCCTCATTCGCAGCGACGTCTTCTGATTCCAGTTCGAAGACGTGAACGACGCCGATGTGGACGCGGCCTACTTCACTGCTGTCATCGTTGATGAGTGCGGCGATGCGCTGAGTGTAGGCGCTGCGGAGGAGCAGCTCTTCATTCATTTCCCGCTCCACCCCGGTGAGGTAGGTGCTTTTTTCCAGTGAGGACTGGGCCGCGTCATCGGAATTGATGTGCCCGCCGATACCGAGTGAGCCTTTTGAAGCGAGGCGTTTTTCACCGCTTTTTCCGCCTCGGACATAGTGAAGGAAGCGTCCGTTGCAGTGAAAAAGGGCATAGGGAATGATCTGTTTATGTCCGGGATCCTCCTCTGCGTCATCGCGGGCGAGGAAGTGGTTATTGGCAGGATCAAGGAAGGCCGGCAGGTAGCGGTCAACATCCGCATTCAGTCCCTCAAAGGCACCGATGGAGTCAAAGAGGGAGCGGGGAATAACAAGAACGCGTTCGTCGGGCCAGCGCATGAGAATGACGGGTCAGGCTGAGGGAGTGCCGGCTGGCTTGGTGCCGGATTCGAGTTGCTTGCGGAGCTTGTCCACTTCTGCCTTCAATGTGGCGGCCTCTGCTGCGGCTGCGGCGGCCTCTTTCGCGGCAGCAGCTTTTGCGGCCTCGAGTTCGTTGATTTTTTCAGCGGTTTTGGCGATTTCCTCTGCGGAGGATTTTTTGATTTTATTTAGTTCCTCCACAGCCTTTCCGGCCTCTTCCTGGAGGGCTTTGGCTTTGGCCGCGAGTTCGGTTTTCAGCTTGGCCAACTCTAGTGCCATTTGCTCCCCGGCAGTGGTTTTTTTGGCGGCCTCATCTTTGGATTTATTGAGTTCGCCCGTCAGGCCGGCTGCTTGCGCGTCGAACTTGGCTTTGGCGGCCTTCACTTCGCTGTCCTTGGCGATCTGGAGTTGTTTCAGGCTTTCTTCCCGGGCAGCCTTATCGTTCTCGCCAGCCTTGAGCTTTTCTGTCAGGTCGGCTTTGACCTTCACCGCCTCATCGCGCTCACCAGCGGCGGAGCGCCAGAGAAGGCCTAGGAGTGCGGCGATGGCGAGGCCGGCAGCTAGGGGCAGCCAACTGCGTCCGCTAGGCGCACAGCAACTGGCCCCAGAAGCAGCCGCCGCTATAGCAGCGGGAGTGGTGGGGCCGGTCATTGCGGTGACTGGTGCGGCATGGTTGCTCATGGTGATGCGCTCGACCCGCTGCGGAGATGCCCACAGCGTGAAGGCCTTGCCGGGCAGTTTGAGGGCTGGCTTTTTCACAGCTGCTGCGGCGGTGGAACCAGTAGTTGCTGCGGCTGCGGATGCCGCGGTGCGGGCGGAGGGCATGGCGGCCAGTGCTTCGTTAGTGGTCCAAAGCGTGTGGCCCTGGTTGACGGAGATGCGGATGGGTGTGGTCATGGCGGGAACAGTTGAAAGGGAGGTTGGAGGAGATGTGGGATGGACGGGACTGGCGGCGGGGGGAGCTTCGTGTTTTTCTACTGGCAAAGCAGGCCCCGGCGTCGCACCAGAGATCGGCAGAGGCGAGGCCAGCGCTGTCGGCAGCACTTCCGGGACGACGATGGGCTCCGGGGCCTTGACCACCGGCCATGTGGCGGGGTCGAGCCAAAGCGTCATGGCATTCCCCGGCAGGCGGAGGCTGGGCTGCGGCCACCGCGCGGGGTCCAGCCACACGGTGTGCGCGCTGGAAAGGATGCGCAGCTTTGGCCGCGGCCATGCGTCCGGGCTCAGCCACAGGGTGTGGCCATTTCCCAGTGCCTTGAGGGCGGCAGGAAAAGCCGCGACGGGGACGGGCGCGGGTGAAACCGGAGCCGCGACCGCAACCGGAGCCGGATCTGCTATGGCAGCTGGCCGGGGCCAATGCGCCGGGTCCAGCCAGAGGGTGAACCCCGGTCCCTGCCCGCGGTTAGGGGCGGGCGGCCAAGTGTCCGGCGAGAGCCAGAGCGTGAAAGGCTTTAGTGAAGAGTTCATGGAATGTGAAAACGTTTTTGGAGAATCAAGAAATCGGGGCCTGGGGCAGTGGCATCATTTGGAGCAGGTGCATTAACGTGCCGGGAGATTGTAAACTTTTGGCAAAGCATCTGAAAATGACAATTGACCAGTTGGAAAATTCCACGGCTTCACGCCCCGGGCATCAGCTGGAGGTAAACGAGATCCAGGGTCTTGCCGAATTTCCGTCCGACGCTCAGCAGACGTCCGGTTTCCACAAACCCCATACGCCGGTGCAACTCTATACTCCCGTTCTGGTCTGCACTGATGGCGGCGATGATGGTCAGCACTCCGCTGTGCCGCGCCCTCTCAATGAGCGCGCCCAGAAGCGCCCTGCCCAGTCCCCGGCCTTGCGCCGCATGGTGCACATAGAGCGAATCCTCCACCGTCAGCGCGAAGGCCTCCCGCTTATTAAAGCTATTCAGGCTGCCCCAGGCGACTACTTCCCCGGCCTCCTCCGCCACCAGCACGGGATGTGATGGCCCCCGGCCTTCCCACCACGCCAGACGCGCTGCCTCCGTATCTTCGTCTATCTGATAGGTGCAGGTGCAGGTCCGCACATAATGGTTATAGATTGCCCGGATGGCTGGCAGGTCGGCAGCGCTGGCGTCACGGATGATCGCGTTCATGGCTAGGCGATCAGTTCAGGGCAAAACTCCGTCATCGCATCCCGGCAAAGCCCTGCGATGGTGGCGGCATCGGCAGAGGCCAGCGCCTGTTGCAGGAGCTTCCGGCAATGTGCCGCCGGCAGCCGTCGGATCGCGTATTTTACATACGGGATCTGGGTAGGAGCCATGCTCAGTTCTTCAAAGCCGATGCCTATCATCAACGGAGTCAGGCCCAGATCCCCGGCCATTTCCCCGCAGACTCCGGTGAAGATCCCCGCCTGGCGCCCAGCCGCAGCCACGCCGTGCAGCAGCCGCACGATGCCCGGATGCGTCGGCTGGTAGAGCGTGGCCACCAGCTCATTCCCCCGGTCCACAGCCAGGGTATACTGGATGAGGTCATTTGTCCCGATGCTGAAAAAATCCACTTCCTGGGCCAAGACATCGGCGATGACCGCCGCGCTCGGAACCTCAATCATGGCGCCTGTCTCGATCCCCGGGTCAAAGGGCACGCCCTCCTTTTCCAGCTCGTGACGGCAGTCCGCTATGATCGTCGCCGCCTGACGGACTTCCTCTACTGAGGAAACCATGGGCAGCAGGATGCGCGCCTTGCCATGGGCACTGGCCCGCAGGATCGCCCGGATCTGGACGCGAAAGATGTCCGGCCTAGCTAGGGAAACCCGGATGCCGCGCCAGCCCAGAAAGGGATTGGACTCCTCCAGGCCGTTGTGCAAATGGTGCAGTTTGTCCCCGCCGATGTCCAGCGTGCGGATGATGGCCCCCTCAGGTCCGGCCCCCGTCACTACCCGGCGATAATCAGCGGCCTGTTCTTCCTCAGAAGGCAGATCCCGCCGGTTCAGATACAGAAACTCTGTGCGGTAAAGCCCCACTCCCTGCGCGCCTTCCAGCGCGATGTGCTCGGTTTCCCTCGAAAATTCGATGTTGGCAGCCAAGACGATGCTTTGCCCGTCAGGAGTCACTGCGGGCAGGTCCGCCATCTCGTGCAGCAGCCGGTGCAGCGCCGCCTTTTTCTTCCGCAGCGTGGCATACTCCGCCAGCGTTTCCGACGACGGATTGAGGATCAGCATGCCCCGGTAGCCATCCAGCAGCGCCACCTGGCCGTGGTGGCAGAGGTGGGTGATC
>JAYVJI010000613.1:0-2347 GCA_043769435.1 Verrucomicrobiota bacterium | reverse complement strand
AGGCGCCGGCGATGTTCAGGCCAGCTCCGTAGCGTGCAGTCATGGCAGCGGTGTTCCTGACCACGAGGATGCGGGTGCCGCCTGCCAGCGTGGTTCCAGTGGGAAAGGTAAACGGGATGCCCTGCGTGAATTGCACGCCAGTGAGGTCCAACGCGCCCGCTCCGGTGTTCATTAGCTCGATGAATTCGAACTCGTCATGGTCTAGGCTGACCGCTGTCTCTGCCGGGGTGGTGGGATCAGCAGGGTTGTAGTGTACTTCGGTGATGCGCAGGAAGTCACGTGGCTGCGACGCCGGCAGGGTATTGGTGATGGTGATGGTGTCGCTGCTCAGGGTGCTGCCGTCGAAGTCCAGCGCGTCGAGCGTGATCACATTGGACCCGGAGATGAGGGCCAAGCTGGCTGACCAAGTGGTGGCGCTGGTCCATGTCAGGTTGAGTGGAACCATGCTGCCGTTTCGCCGGATGTTCCGGATATCGAGGTAGCCGGTGCCCGTCAGGGTGGTGGATGGCGAGTTGACGGAGAAATCCGCGCCGCCGTTGGTAGTGACCACAAATGGAACGCTCGCGGGCAATACGCTGAGCGCATAGGTGCGGCGTGCCGCGAGCCAGACAGCGGAGGTTGCGTAGTTGTGATTTGTGACGGTGCCGTAACTCGCCAGCCATGTCTGGACGTAGGCGGGATCCAGCGCGGTCAGGCACAGATCGCGGATGTGAGCGAGATAGGCGCGGTTGTTGTGCGGCCTGCCAACGAGCTTGCCCAGGTTTCCGTTTGTTGTGTTGATGGAGGTATTCGTGCCTACACTGAGCATGAAGTCCATGTCCCACGGGAGCTGAATGGCCTTGCCCGTCGCGGGCACCCAGAAGCGCGCGTTGTGTGGGAATCCTCCGGTGAACCATGTATCTCCGACTCCCAGCAAATTAACCAGGGCAGTGCAGCGCATCCACTGATCCACATCAATCCGGGCGTTTGTCTCCGCATCAAACTGCGCTCCGGCGGGCAGTCCCATGGCGGTACACATGCCCATGAGGGGAACATAGTCGTCGAGTCCCTTGCCAGCGCGGATATCAAAAAAGCCGCGGAAATGTTCCTTGTCGCCAAGGTTGACGAGGTCTGTCTGGTGGTGGGTGAAGGGCACCGGGTTTTTCTCAGTCTGGACGTTACCGGAGACACTGTTAGTGGTGGGCTCGTAGGTTCCGTCAAAGTTAAAAACACTGCCTCCAGTGCCGAATTGATCGTCCGGAAAATCTCCGCCATAACTGTTAAGCTGGAGGATGGCGTGGCCGGTGTATGTCGCAGTGGGGCCGACCAAGTATGCGAGGTCATCACGCGGCGCAGGAAGTCCCGCGCGGTGGAATAGGTGCTTGGCATAGATTTCGTCAGGCCTGCGATTGGCAGGGGCGCGGCCCGAGCGGTCAAAGCCAACGCTGGAGTAGAGCCCAAGGAATTTCCCGTCGGGATTCAGCTCGACATTGATGCCCTGATAGTCCGTGCCGTCGCGCGCCCGGCCCGCAGCGCTGCCCTTCAGCCGTACGCCGGCATCATAGAAGACATCCGTCCCACCGGTGACGAGCGTGCCGCCGCGCAGCGCGTTGCTCAGCAGACTGAGCGGTGAAAACATAGCTGTGCTGTCGGCGGGCAACATGATGATGCGCATCTCACGGGCGGGGACGTTCGAGGCCTGGCCGTCATTGACGATGTAGAGCGCTCGGGAGCTAGCCCCAGCAGCAGGCAGCGCAGAGTTGCCTCCCGCGTTATTCTGTGCGGAAACATAGAACTGCATGACGGTGCCCGCTGGTTGCCCGGGAATACTGGCGCTCCATGTGGTGCCGGTATTGGTCATGGCCAACGGCGTGAAGGCCCCGCCGGTGCCGTAGTGGAGCGTCATCGCAGTGATCGGGCGGGGATCTTCCGCTGTGCAACTCACTGTGACCGGCTGTGCAGCGGCGGGCATCACGGGTGCATGACGCAGTGTGCTGAGCGATGGACCGGCGGTGCCCAGCCGGGAGTTTGCCGCGCCCGGCGTGCCTAGGTTTTGTGGAATGAGAAGATCATGAGCTTTGGCGATCCGCGAATAGTAGCCGCGCGTTCCGAGTTTGTTGCTGCCGCTGATCCAGCGGGCGCGGAAGGAGACTTCGTAGAGCTGGCCATCCACGAGCGCCGCTGTAAAAGTGGACTCCGCATGATTATGATTAGTCTCTGCGGGACCGGTCGCAGCGAGCCGGAGTACACTGCCATTGGCACCATCGGTGACGATGCTGCTGGCGCCATGGTTTCCAAGGAACCTCCATGCCGCAGCGCTGCCGAAAGCCCCGTTCTGAATGACTTGCGCCGCCGCGCCGTCGGGGTC
>JAYVJI010000612.1:0-6461 GCA_043769435.1 Verrucomicrobiota bacterium | reverse complement strand
CGGCGTCTGCGGCAGGATGATGGCAGGCAGCGTGATCGTGCCCGGCGCGGGGAACTGCGTGATCACATTCCCGCCCATGTACCACTGGAGCCGTCCATTGCCGAGGAAGTCCGCCGCGATGGGATCCATGGGCGGGAGAAAGCTGGACAGACTGGCCACCCTGTCCAGCCCCGCCGGCACCGTACGTACGGTGAAATCCTGAGATGAAGCCGACAGCGTGAGCAGCAATGACAACGGCGCGGCGGCGAGCAGGGGGCGTGTGGAGCGGCGGGTGTGTTTCATGGTGTGTGGTAGGATGAGAGTTAAGCGAGAGTCGTGCTGAGGGCGGCGGTGCCAGCGTTGCGGGAACGCTGGCATCCGGCCTCCCGGTGAACACCTCCCGTGCGCCGCGGCCAGGCGCTGTCTTCTTCCCGTTGGATGCTCCGTGCTCCTTCACTCGAAGGAACGCGGCGCGAGGTCCGGGTTGCTGACAGCCCACTGAAATTGAGTCAGGCCCGTGCCATTCATCGCCTGCGGAGCAGGGAAGAGCAGCGCCGGGCCGCGGCGCTCAGTTGGTGTGCAGCATTCATCCCACAGTTCTGCAAAACCGGGTATAGGACTTTGGTCGGATGCAGGGATGTATTGTTATGTTAGAACATCCGACTTTAGTCCTGGATACTGACGTGACTAGCGCTTGCTCAATGAGGATTTTTTCATCGGCCCCGCGCCGGTTGATGTAAGCGGAGGCAATTGCAAAAGCAGACACCTGATACCTGAACCGCGGAAAGCGCGAGGGCAGGCTGGATGCCGACAGTTCTGCGGCAAGCCAGAGGGCACCCTCGCCCGGTGGGATAATGGGCCAAACTATTTCCGTCTGCGCCCACAAGGCCCACAAGGTGGGCGATAGACATAAAACTCCCAGTGACACGAGAGAGAAGGAGAGAAGGAGAGAAGCAGAAAGAGTCTCATAGTTGGCTCAGATCAGATGAATCATTCCCGCAGAATACTGAATGGAAGGGCAATCAGTTAAGAAAATCTTGCGCCTTGGACGAGTGCGGTGAATTCCGGAGCCAATGCCCGTAAGATGCAGAACGCCTGCCCTTGCGGGCGGATGCACTACGGGCTGCGTCGTCAGAATCAATACGCTGCGCGGAATTTGACGCGGGCAAACAAGCGGCTTCCAGGACCTGCCGGGGCCAGGAATGCCAGCGTTAGGATTTCTCCTCCGGAGCCGTCAGGAACGCGGCTGAGAAGGCTCAATCCTGCTTCCGTCCACACCTGAAGATCGGATGCCGTCTCCACTGAGGGGATGACATCTGATCCGGCGGTCCTCCGGAGCACGATGGTGATAGCGCTGCCAGTGAAGGTCACGACGGGGAGATTCCCGCCGGTCGCGTAGTCCACCAGATTTGTCAGGCCGCTGTTGTTATCGTCGCCATTCGGGTTGGCAGGAAGCGTAGTGCCGTCACTGCCGCCGGGATTTCCGCCAGTCCCCGCGCTGGCCCGCCAGCTCAGCGGATCCGCATGATCCGGATTTAATCCCGGAGCCACCAGCACGAGCGATGGCCCAGTGCTGTCAGGCGAAACGGGCCACGGAGTCCGATCGTCATAGATGAAACGCTTGATATCCGCGCCGCCTGCATCCGCTAGGGCGATCTCCTCGCCGCCATTGTCTAGCTGATTGCCATCCGCAGCGTAGTATTCACCGGTCACCGTCACGCCCGGGTAGCGGAGAGCGAAGGCGGAGGCCCTCCTTGGGATAACAACGCGCCCGCTAGGAGGAATCCTCGTCCCCCCTGCGGCGTTCCATCCCAGGCCGGCTGTGAAACGAACGCCGCTCAAGTCGACTGTATGGCTGCTGATATTCGTTAGTTCGATGAATTCGAAATCATCATTATCTGTGAATCCGGCAGAGATTTCTGCGGACGTAGGTGCTCCCGGATTATAGTGCAGCTCGCTGACAACGATGTTAGTGGCACTTGCAGCAATGACTCCGCCGGTGCCTGTGACCGTGATTGTGTCAGAGGCCACGACATTGCCTGAGAAGTCGAGCCCATCCACTACAAACACGTTAGGCCCGCTGAGCAGCGGCAGGGAAACTTGCCACGCCGTACGGGTGATCCAGGTCACTGGCAGCGGCTCGTTGCTGCCCCGCAGGCGCAGGCGGTGCACATTGATCCATGCGTTACCAGCGAGGCTCGTCTGAGGATCCGGCGAGGTAAAATCAATGCCGTCATTTGTCGTGATAGCGAAGGCCAGTGTAGGATATAGAGCATTGCACTGCGAGGTGACGTAGGCCGCACGGGCAGTGACATAGCTGGTGATCTGCCCCCAGTTGCCACCGGTAGTGGTAAAGCTCTGATAGTGGGGCATCCAGGGCGTGACATACTCAGTGTTGAACGACTTACTGATGATGTCGTGCAGGTGACCATAGAATGCGCGGTGCCATGCGGGGCTGGCATTGAGCATTTTCAGTAGATCAGGGGCTACGGCTATGGCGGCATCAAAACCAAGGTTGTTGAAGTCATGATCCCACGGCAAAAACAAAATGCGCCCGTCACTGCGGTTATACAGCTTAAGATTATGCCAGCCTCCAGCTGAGGAGGTGTAGTGATCGCCTATTCCCGCCAGACTAAAGGCCGCGAAGCACCGGAGCCACTGATCCACATCAATGGCTGCAGGAAGGTTTTCCAAAAAACCGGCACCAGTCATCCGCATGACGGACGCCATGTTTTGGATGCGCGAGTAGTCATCATCGCTGCGGTCATTTCCTATGAGAAAATTCCAGCGGTAGGCCTCTTTGTCGGACGATGTGATCCCATTGAAATTGACAGCATTGACGAGATCCGGATTGGGAATCTTAAGCCCTTCAGGCCCCCCGCCTTCGGTGGTGGTTGGATAGTATATCAATTCGTATTTAAACGTAGGCGTATCCGCGCCATTAGTCCACTGACCGTCGAGGTAGGGGTCATTGAATTCAGCCATCGTCAAGGTGCTGCTGCCCGTATGGGCGCTGCGTGGACTGATCAGGTAGACGAGGTCATTATACATCGAAGGTATCCCGCCGGCGCGCTGGAAGAAGTGCCAGTTCCAGATTTCGCTTTGGCCATAGCCACTGTCCGGGGTTCCACGTCCGTAACTGGATCTGTCAAAGTTCACCGCAGATATTTTGCCGCGGAAAAGCTGCACGGGATCGAACACGGCAACAAACCCCAGCCTAACATCTCCCAGCCGCCCCCGTTGGCTACTTTTCAGGCGGAGCCGGGCATCGTAGAAGACTTCGCTGTCCTTGTAAATCACTGTGGCCGGCAGCGTGTCATTGCTCATCACGTTAGTCGCCAGGTGCATAAAATCAGAGTTAGCCCTCGTCATGAGCAGCCTGAAGCCATGACCCGGGCCGGGAGGAACGGTGCCATCGTTCCACTTGATGAGCGCGCTGTCCGCAGGATAGCGCGACACCGCAGTGAGGGCATCAGTGGCTTCGATGAAGAACTCCATCAGCGTGCCCGGCGGTTGGCCCGGTATGACGCCCTCGTACAAGCCGGACGCACTGGGAATCATGGTCAGCGCTGCGAAAGCCGGCGCTGTATTGGCATCCCGGTATTTAAGCGATACTGTGCCGACGGCGTCGGGATCCTTGATCGTGGCGCGGATGGTCACTGACTGGCTGCCAGCCGGCAGGACCGGCAGATGGGCCAGTCCGGAAATGGACGGTCCGATGTTTGCAGCCGCGCGGCTGTTAGGCGCGCCCGGCGTGCCGGTGTTAGCAGGTATGGGCAGCAGCACCTGTCTGGCAAGACGGTTGAAATAGAGCCGTGAATGGAGGCGGGGGCATCCGCTGATCCAGCGGGCGCGAAAGCTGACAGCATAGTTCAGCCCGCTGTTGATGGTGTGAAATGCAGCCCCGTTTTTCAGAGTGGTCTCGCAATGATTATGCATATGTTCCGCAGGCCCTGTGGCTGCGATGCGGAGCACCTTGCTGCCTGGGCTGGAGGGATCGTCTTGGACTATACTGCGGCCATGGCTGCCGTGGTTACCCAGCAGTCGCCATGTATTGGCATTTCCTGATGCGAACGTTCCGTTTTGGATCAATGGCGTGGCACCAGTGGTCACATTAACATCGTCCACTAAACATTCGCCGGCGTTGATCAGGCCTAGGATAAATTCATTGTATACCGTGGGATCATTGGTGCCGGGAAAAGGGGCAGCCAAGCCATTCCATGAGTAGGTTTGCCAGTAGCTCTTTGCGGATTCGTCGCTGGCCGCCCAGCTTTCGGGGCTGCTGTTATCTGCATCGGCATCACGCAACTCTAGGCTGCTGCCGCCTCCATCCGCGCGTCCATCCCAGCGGCCTCCCGCATAGTAGCGGACTTCATCTGCGGCATTGTCAGCCGGGTCTTCCAGACGCACGAGATCCGACTTGTTAGAAAGCGATCCGGTCCACGGACCGGTGATGGAGATGGCAGGATACTTCACGGCTAGGGCCGCAGGGTTCCGGGCAATAACAAGGAAGGCTCCAGGCGCGATGCTCTGGGTTGTGAAATCAAAGCTGACTCCTCCACGCAGCTTCCAGCCAGCCAAGCTCACGGTGCCGCCGCTGCGATTCGTCAGTTCCACCCACTCCTCGGGATTGTCAGTAGTGCCAGTGGCTAGGTAGTCGGGATGGTGATGGTACATGATCTCATTGATCACAATGCTGTCAGGTACGCTGAAGACTGCCTGCGCCCCGGCATTGAGCGAGGCCGGCGTCAACCATGTGGCCGATGTTGTCCGGGCCTGGGCCTTATTTTTCACGACCACGCCGTCCAGCACGAAGCCAGCAGGGCCGAGGAGGTAGAGCTTGTCACCATCTATCGGGCGAAATCCCAGCGCGGCCTGATCTAGGGTGAGCCACGCACCGGCGGCCAGCGTTCCTGTTAGGCTAAACTGCTGACCGGAGGAGGAATGCACGGCATAGCCCTGCAAATTAAGGGCGACGAGGGTATCATTTCGTAGATCCAGAGTGAAAACTCCTGCGGCGGCTGAGGACACCTTGTCCACTTTGAGTGACGCACTGGAGATAGCCGCAGGAGTCTCCGTGACATCAAGGGTGGCTCCGAAGAGCGCATCAGCTGAGCCGGACGCGGCCTGATGCAGTTCCACTGCAAGCACATTACTGCCAGCCTGCAGCAGGCCTGGTGGTATGCTGATGCTGCTGCTGAACATGGGGAATTGTATGTCCACGTCGGCGTTGGTCGTGGGCAGTGGCGTCCCGGTGATGTTAAAGCGGGCGACTTCCGTGCCGTTGATATAGAATACAGCGCCATCATCCACGGCGTGGACCAGCGCTCCGGTGTAGGTGGAGGCGGGATTGCCGGTCAGCGTGAACGCCTTGCGGAACCAGGTAGTGGTGGGATTTGCAGCCAGCGTGGTCCGGGTGAAGCTCGGGCTGCTGGTGGCATCCCACTTGATGCGGAGCCCGCCCGGGTTGGGGTCCGGGCCAGCATTGGTCCACTGAAAATCAAATGTGTTTAGGCCCTGAATGAACGGACCGGGAATGGTGAATGGCCCCAGATAGGAAGCAAACCCGGACCCTGTCACGCCGCTCACCACATTGCCGTTAAGCCTGAGGACGTCGAGGGAATTATCCACAGCGACGAAAACCCTGACAGTGGTGCTGGCAGGATCGTAGCCTGCGAAATCCGCCGTCGTCCGGTAAGTGAGCGTGCCGGCGGGCACCGTGTCTACTCCGGCTCCGGTGAGCCCTATGAATCGCGACACGCCGTCGTCCTGCAACCATGCCGGATGTGGTGACATCGAGATGACCGGTGCGGCCCCTGACTGGTTGGTATAGTGGGGATCCGGTTGACCGGGCGCGACTGGCAACCGGTTGTTGCCGACCCCGGTATTGAACAGCGTGGCGATCGGCTCGCGGTAAGCTGAGGGAGTGGCAGGCCCCGGGCTGCCGGCTTTGAAAAACTTCACTTCACTCAGCCCGGTGAAGGCGTTGTCGCCTCCATGGTTTGCGGTGATGTTGAATCGGACCTGCCGCACATTGGCAACCTCAATCTCGATATGCTGTCCGGGTTCAGTCGCGCGGGCACTGGCTTTGAAAAGCGTCCATGTGCCGCGGCTGGTGAATGGTCCGCCAGCCGTCGCCGCAGTCAGGATCTCCACGAGCCGGCTGCCCCGGGCGGTGAGATCAGGGGCTCCTTCATTGTAATTCCATACATGAAGTGACGTCAGGTCTGTGCTGGCACCGAGGTCCCAGGTGATCTCCGCCGGCAGCGGATCCGTCGGCGCAGCAAAGGTGCCATTGCTTAGCCACATGCTGCCATCCGGTATCGTCCCGTGCATTGCGCTGGTGAGCCCGGAGCCATTCACGGTATTGACAGCGCCGCGGGTGTAGCCGCTCACCAGCTGGGAGGAAAACGCGGCGACGCTGGCACCGGAAACCTCGATCTCACTGGTCGCAGTGGCTGCCGCTTCATTGGAAAAGGCGT
>JAYVJI010000611.1:0-6595 GCA_043769435.1 Verrucomicrobiota bacterium | reverse complement strand
CTGACGAGACGGTTAAAGGGAGCTTGCGTGCCGGTCGTGGGATACTGCCAGAGCACGTGCCAGGTGCCGCATTCCCGCGCGGTGAGTCCATCCATGCCGGCGCTGTAAAGGGTACGGCTGTCCTGAGAAAAAACGTGATAGGTGGCGCCCTGGGTAGGAAACTGGTGCGCCGGTGCTGGCAGTGGAGAGGAGGTATCAAAGAGGCGGGCGGTGCCGCTGACGTTGTCCTCGCCGGCAACTGCCCAGCGCCCGTCCTGACTGAGGGCCACGGGATTCACGTCAGGGTTGATGGGCCACTCGCGCTTCACGCGGCCATCTTCTGTGGAGAGGAGCGTGAGGTTGTGCCCGTGCGAGATGACCATCGTTTGCGTATCAATGCTGTAACCGATGCGCGCCGCTCCTTGCGCCGCGCCCCATTTGGCATCGCGGTCTGTCAGGCCCCAGAGGCCGCTGGCTGCACGTTGGAGCTGCGCGCGCCCGGTGCGCTGGCTGTTCACGAACCACGCGGTGCTGCCGTCCGGGGTGATGATGATGTCATTCAGATAGCCGGTGGGCACTTCCTCGCACACGGCTCCGGTAGCGGCATCCACGATCCATGTCTGGTCGCCGCCGGCGAGCGCGGTGGTCCCGTCCGGTGTGAGCGCAACAGCCCACGGGCCGCGCTGACGATAGGCCTCCGGATCAGAATGCGGCAGCTGGGTGCTACGCAGCACGGCGGGTTCGGTGAATGCCCACAACTGCGCGCCGCTTTCTCCAAATGCAGTCATCAGCAGCCGGTCGCCGCGGGCATTAAAGTAGGCCCGTCCACCCCGGGGCCGGACCAGCACTTGAAGTTCGCGTCCGCGGGCGACATCCCACACACGCAGCGTCCCATCTACTGAGGTGCTCACGAGCCAGCGTCCGGTGGGGTGCCATGCGAGGTGCCGGATTTCTGCCCAGTGGCCGGTGAGCCGCCGCCGCCAACTGTAGCGCGGGTGGATCTGGAGCAGCTGGATGTCCGGCACATCTGGAGCGATGGCGATGGCTCCGCCGTCTGGTCGCCATGCGGCGCTGGGCTCAAAGTCGCCGCGCCGGGGCAGGGTGAAGCGGGCGATTTCTTTTCCTTCCGGCATTTGGAAAAATTGTGCGCCACCTGTCTTCCAACTCAGCAGGGCAAAGCGTGAGCCATCAGCGGTGAAGGGCCCGGCCATGGATTCGGGAAAGCTCCCGGTGATGCGGCGTTCCGGCTCTGCGCCGGTGAGGTCTTCGATCACAGCTTCCTGTGCGGTGTCTGCGATCGTAGCCATGTAGCGACCCCGCGGGCAGAAGGAAATGTCCGTGCGCCAGGGCCACTCGCGGAGCCATTGTCGTAGGACATGGTCGTAGAGTCGACGGGTGCGGGTGCCGTTTTTCTGAGTGGCGACTAGCAAGTAATTTCCCGCTGCGAGGATAATGTCCATGGCTGGCTCCGGCGCGACTATTTCCTCGGCGGCGGCCTCATCCATCTGTCCCTCCGACGTCATCGGCACGAAGCGCAGACGACCCTCGCGCACCATGAGGAGACGGGAAAAATCCGGCAGCACGGCAGCGGTCGTGAGCGTCACTGGGAGGCGGCGGACTTCTGCCATCGCGGGTGTGGCGAGCAGGGAGATGGCTTCCTCGCGGGCCGCGTTGCGGTCTGCGCCATCGCGCACCGAGGCGGTGAGGAGAGCAAGCGCGGCGTCGCGGTCGCGGGGTTCGCCGCTGCGACGGAGGGCGGCGGCGCGCGCTAGTTGTTCTTGCGCGAGGCTGTGCCGGAGGGCATGGTTTTTCAACGTCAGCAAAACACCGCCCGCGCCTAACAAGGCGAAGACGAGCGCGATCATGGCGGCTAGCGCACGGTGCCGCCGCACCCAGCGCACGATGCGTTCCGTCCCGCTAGGAGGACGTGCGGCGATGGGCTGGCCTTCCAGCCACGCCGTGAGGTCGTCGTGTAATGCAGCGGCGGAGGCGTAGCGGCGCGCGGGTTCTTTTTCGAGACACTTCCTCGCGATGGTCGCGAGGTCGGTGGGCGGACGTGTCTTCGAAAATGGCGCGGGTGGTTGCTCGACGATGGTGCGCAGCAGGCCGGGCACGCCGGGGGCATCGAAGGGGCGTTGTTGCGCGAGCAGTTCATAAAGCATCGCCCCGAGACTCCAGACATCGCTCGCGATGGTGGCGCAGCTGGCGTTCTGCGCGGCCACTTCTGGCGCGAGGTAATGCGGCGTGCCCATCAGTTGCAGCGAACGTGTCAGGGCCTCGGGAGCATCGAGAATTTTGACTAGCCCGAAGTCGCTCACATAAGCGTGGCCCGCGGCATCAAAGAGGAGATTCCCCGGTTTCAAATCACGGTGCAATACGCCTCGGCTGTGCGCGTGCTGCACGGCATCCGCCACGCCAGCCATGAGTGTGGCGATCTCTCGCCACTTTCCCGCATAGTCCGTGAGGCGCTCTGCCAGCGTGCCGCCGCTGGCGAACTTCATGCTGAAGAACAGACTGCCCTCGTGCTCGCCGGTGCGGTAGACCGGAAGGATGCCCGGGTGATCTAGGCCGCAGACGGCTTGGGATTCCAACTGAAAGCGGGCGCGCATCGTCGGGTCATCATGGTGGCGCGTGAGGAGCATCTTCACGGCGACCGTGCGTGCGCCCTCTTCATCCCGCGCGCGATAGACGATGCCCATGCCGCCGCGAGCGATGACTTCCTGCACGGCGAGCCCTGGGAGATGAAAGAGGGTGGTCGGTCCGGTCTCCGCTGTCTCTTCAAGCGCCCCCCATAAGCACCCCGCGCACAAGCCATGGAGCCCGCCCGTCGGCGCGATCGTCCCGCATTGCGGACAATGGCTCGGCTCAATAGGAACAGGTGCGGACATCAGTATGGATTCCTTGCTCCCGGGCGAGGCGGGGGGCAAAGCCGCAAAACGCCGGTTGGATCTGTCGTAAGTCTTGTAGGATCAAGGCTGGGCCAAGCGCAAAAAAATGCGCCGGTCTTCCCAGTAGCGGTACTCGGCGAATCCGGCGTTGGCGATGACCGTCGAAGGCCGCCGCCATGAACGCAGGTCAGTGCTGGCCTCAAGGAACCAGCCGATGGCCGTGGTGTCCCAGTGGAAGCGCACCGCCCCATTTGGCATCTGCTGCATAGTTAGATTGGGGCCGCCGGGAGTCGGGACCGCCTCTGCCCAGTAGCCTCCGGCGAGCGAGAAGCCGCCGCCGCTGGCCACCCCGGGCGCGGCATCCCACTGGCCCGCGGTGCCCTGGATGGAGAATACCGCGCCCTCTGGGGTGGTGGCCGTGCTTTTGCCGCCTCCGCTGTCCACGGTGGACCACGGCACTTGGAATGCGAGTGCGGTGAGGCCGGCGGTGAGCAGCAGGACGGCAATTGGGAATGATGATTTCATACGCGGAGTAAGTGGTTTTTTCATGGAGTGCCGCGCAGGCTGAAGGCCCCACCCCGCGTGGCACGGACGGTGCAGGCTTTGTTGATGCGGAGCGTGGCACCGCCAGTGGTGTAGGGGCCGGGCCGACCGATCACGATGTCTTTCCCTGTTGAGTTGAGAGCTGCATTATTCACCGTCGCCGCAGCGGCACTGGCGAAGCGATTGCGGCTGCTGCCGACGGGCGAGCCGCTGTCCGTGACGGCTCCGCCAAAGAACCAGTAGCGCCCGCTTTCCAATGCTCTGGTGGCGCCGCGGTGATCGCTGCCGCCATTCGTCTGCGGCACTCCGCTGATCTGGTCGCACATGCGGTCCAGCTGTTGCTCGCTGAGGTTGCCATACAACGATCCCTTGCCGCCACGGTAGGCCATTATGTTTTGGTAGAGCTGCTGAATCTGCCCGCGCTGCCCGGCGCTGGTTTGATCATAGAAGAGATTGAAGTTTTTCTTTGCGAGCAGGTCATTATCAACGCGCGCGCGCCATGCCCACCAGCGTCCGATGTAACCAGCGCCGAAGTCCGCCTCCGGGTTGTTGATGCCGCCGTTCACCGTCGCCTGATCTCCAGGGATCAATTGCGCATAGTTCACGCCAAACCGGGACATTGCGATATTATCCCGGTCCGCCACCGTGGGGGCCGGAGCGGCGGTGTCGTAAGGCGGCACACGGGTGCTTTCCGCCGAAGTCAGGTTCGCGTAGTTTTTACCATAAAACTCCTGTGCGTAAGAGTCGCGGAATCTGCCCTGGGTGAGGCTTTTCTCAAGGATCGTCAGATCCGCATACTTTTTGGGATTACCACTTCCGTCCTGATAGTAGGCACCGGCAAAGTCGTTAAGATCGCCGGCGCAATCGACATGGTCGATGAGGGTATCGGTGAAGCCGTCACCATGAATGGGGGTCGCCACGTCGTCGCCCCAGATGCATTGCGTGAGTCCGGCGGATTGTCCGACCCGGAAGGGATGCGGCAGCGTGAACCAGTGGCCTAACTCATGCGTGGCGGGATCGGGCCCGAGCCCGCCCTGCACGATGATGTTATCAACACCAGACCCGATGCCACCGGCAAAGCCGCCGATGAGGTAGAAGTTGGCAGCGTCTGTCCGCCACTTCCAGCGGGTGGATGACGTAGGCCCCCACTCTGCCAGTTTGCTGATAGGGCTGTGGGCAGAGTAGGCGATGCTCCCCGCAACGCCGGTGGCATAACTGGAGCGGAAGAGGGAGTCGAGCCGCGAGTTGAAAGTAGCATCTGCGGGGGTCAGCTCCACGACCGGACGGACAAACTCCACATTCCCGAGACGCCGGTAGCGCAGGCCGCGCCAGTTGTTATCCATGACCCGGTTCACACAGAGCGCGGTGGCGTGGTCCAGCATGGCGTCCGCGGCGGAGTTCGCGACGGCGAGATCTGTGGCTGACGTTGGATTCAAATAAATAGGGTTCCCATTCGAGTCTTGCCGGACTAGGAGGTTCTCGCCGGTGGATTTCACCAGAATGCGGAAGGAGACATCCACGTAGCAGAATTTGTCAGCCCGCGCCGGGCGCGCGCTGCAGAGCATGGCTGCCGCGAGCAGGAGGGAAAAAAGGAAGTGATGTTTCATGGCCGGAGCAGGGATGGTGGGCTACTGAAGCGTGACCAGCACGAGCACGAGGCCGGTGCCTTTTTCCAGCCCGGTCATGGCTTTGCCGAGGATGGCACCCTGGGATTTGGTGGGGTCCTTCACCTTCATGGCATGGCCGGGGTTCGTCGACGTGGTGAGCAGGTCGCCGGGCTTGATGCGGGCGCGGGAGGCATCGGCCTTGACATAAACGCGCCCGCTGAGGGCCACATGATGATCGCCCTCCATGACGCCCTCTTGGTGCAGCCGCAGGCCGGGCTTTACGCCACCGGCTCCGCTGATGATGCCGGCCACGCGCGTGTCATAGCTGTCGGTGCTTTCTTTGAGATGGCCGGGGTTCTCTTCATCAATGACGACGACGGTGCCCGGCTCCATTTCTTCTGGTTTCGTCATCTCAAAAGGCTCGGCCACATCCGCTCCGCCGCGCACGGTGAGGACGGTGGTGGAGACCTCGCCGACAAGCGTGAGATTTCCATTCGGAGCGAAGGAGGCGACATCGCCGGTGCTATTATTCCAGAAGGCCAGTTCGCCAGTGGGCCCGGAGTTTCGAGAATACATGGCCCATTGCTGGGCGCTGTTGTTACGGTTGGTGATCTTCACGCCGTTGTCTGCGCCTTTGAGGGTGAGTTCGCCGTTGCCACTAAGGGTCATCGGGGTCGAGCCCCCACCGGCTGAATAGGCGACGTTGCTATGTGAGCCATCTTTATACCATGCGAAGTTCTCGCCGGTGCGAAAGTAGTGCGTCCCAAACTGAACTCCGCTGCCATAGGTGTCGTTCGCGTTTTCAAAAAGCACGATGTGCTGGCCGGTGGTCTCGCCGAAGGAAATGATTGGAAATAGGGCGGGGGAATTGGTCGTGACCAGAACTTTGTCGGCGGTAATCTGGAGCGCATCGGTGAGGCTCTGGGCTTCGCCGATGGAAACATAGGGCTGCAGGTTAGTTGGGGAGAGATCACCGAAGACAAGCCTCGCCGGAGTTCCCGTAGCTCCGCCGGGAGCTTTCGGAGCCATCCAAAGATCACTGCCGGTGAGGCGCATCACTTCGCTGCCGCCGGTGCCCGGATCGTTGCGCAGCTGCGCGTGGATGCCATTGCGAAACCACGACCAATCATTGCCGGAGCGGGTGTAGAAGGAATCGTCCTGCACGCCGACGGCATAGACACCGCCCCACAGGTCGAGCATTTGGCGAGTAGTAATTCCAAAGCTGATGTTCCCGCTGATGGCTCCGCCCGTGGTGCGGAGGAAGGCGGAGGAATCGAGGCCGTCGAGCTTGTCCGCGCTGAGGTTGGGCACGGTGAGGGCGGATGGATTGCTGATGGCAAAAGGCGCACCGCTGGCTGGACTGAAAGTCAGCGTGCCGGTGGTAGTGCCGGTGCCGAGGAGTGAGGGATTGAGCGTGCCAGTGAGTTGGGCCGCCGCGATGTTCCCGGTGATCTGCGCGCCGGTGATCGTGCCACTGATGGTTCCCGCCGTGGCGGCACGCAGGGCATAGGGCGCGGCGGTAATGGACGTGCGCGGAGTCAGAGGAATGTAGTTGAAGCCACCCACGGCGGGGTCGTC
>JAYVJI010000610.1:0-3362 GCA_043769435.1 Verrucomicrobiota bacterium | reverse complement strand
TCGCGCCGGGGATCACTGGTTATCCGGGCACGCCTGCAGGCAGCCGGATTTCCTGCCGACGCTTCTTGGTGGGGTCAAGTTCTCAGCATTCTGGATTCCTGATTCCTGAAACAATTTCAGTTTGAAGCTTCGCTGAAATCGGCAGTTGAGGACGCCGGGAACGCATTCCAGGCTATCCCCCTTACGGCTTCAACCTGAGCCCATGATCACCCCTTTCCTGATTTTACCTACTGCATGACTCCATCACTACCCGTCCCCCCCGCCCTGCCCAGCCCTGATGCTGCTGCCGTAGCCGTGCTCCATGCCTCGCAGTGGATCCAGCCACTTCGCCAGGAAATGGGCCGGTATCTTATCGGCCAGTCGGGCCTCGTGGACCGGTTGATCGTAGCGCTCCTGGTGCGTGGGCATATCCTGCTGGAAGGCGTCCCCGGGCTCGCCAAAACTCTCGCGCTGAAGACCCTGGCCTCTCTGGTCGCCGCTAAGTTCAACCGCATCCAGTTCACTCCGGACATGCTGCCGGCGGACATTGTCGGGACAGAAATCTTCGACCCTAGGGCTGCGGAATTCCGCGTAAAGCGCGGACCGGTTTTTGCTAACTTCATCCTCGCCGACGAGATCAACCGGGCTCCCGCCAAGGTGCAGAGCGCACTGCTGGAAGCCATGCAGGAAAAGCAAGTCACCATCGGCGATCATACCTTTTCCCTGCCCGCACCGTTCATGGTTCTCGCAACGCAGAACCCGCTGGAACAGGAAGGCACTTATCCGCTTCCCGAAGCTCAGCTGGACCGCTTTTTCATGAAGGTAGTGGTGGGCTACCCATCCGAGGCTGAGGAAATGCTGGTGATGGATCTGGCCTCCACCGGCTTTGATCTGCCACCGCCGGCACCCGTCGTGACGCTGGACGTCATCCAGCAAGCCCGCACCGTCGCCAGCGGGCTCTACCTTGATCAGCGCGTCAAGGAATACATCGTCAAGCTCGTCCATGCCACAAGGCGCCCGGATGATTTCGGCATCCGTATCGCACCGTTTATCAAAGTCGGTGCCTCCCCGCGGGCCAGCATCGGCCTTGCCCTTGCCGGTAAAGCCCATGCCTTCCTCGGAGGGCGTTCCTATGTGACCCCGAATGACATCAAATCCGTGGCCATGGACATACTCCGGCACCGGGTGCCCGTCACCTACGAGGCGGAGGCAGAGGGCATCACCAGCGAGACCATCGTCACCCGGATCCTCGAAGAACTGCCTGTGCCCTGAACCCGTGAAGCCCTCCCCCCCCCAAGCGGATGCCGAAGCAGAAGCCCGCGCCCTTGAGATCCTAGGCCGGGTCCGCCGCATGGAAATGCGCACCAGCCGGCTGGTAGACGAGGCCATGGCCGGACGCTACGCCAGCGTTTTCAAGGGACGAGGCATGGACTTTGACCGCGTGCGGAACTACGTGGCCGGCGACGATGTCCGCACCATCGACTGGAACGTGACCGCCCGCACCGGTGACCCCTACGTCAAGATGTTTACTGAAGAGAGGGAACTTACCATTCTGCTCATGATAGACGTCAGCGCGTCCTCTGACTTCGGTTCCGTCGCAGACAGCAAGCGCGAGCTGGCGGCCGAGGCCGCCGGAGTGCTGGCAGCCTCCGCAGTGCGGAACCGCGACAAAGTAGGGCTGGTGCTCTTCAGTGAGGGCGTGGAACTCTACATACCCCCAGCCAAAGGACGCAGCCATGTGCTCCGCCTGATCCGCGAGGCGCTCTTTTTTCAGCCTGAAAAACCCGGGACAAATATCAGCGCCGCACTGGACTTTGTGAACAGAGTCATCACCCGCAGGGCGGTCGTTTTTCTTGTTAGTGACTTTTGCCCCGGCACCCCTTTGGAGGAAAAGCTAACCGAACTGCGCAGGAAGCTGCGGGTCACCAGCCGGCATCATGACGTCATCGCCGTCTCCGTCACCGACCCCTGTGAGGAAGAACTACCGGACGTGGGACGGATCTGCGTGGAGGATGCCGAGACAGGCCAGGTCGTGGAGTTGAACACCAGCCGGGAACAAGTGCGGGAAGCCTACCGCAGGCAGTCACGGGATCGCCGGACCCGCACCGCGTCGGCCATTCGCGCTTCCGGAGTGGATCTCATGGAGTTCACCAATGGCACCCCATGGATGCCGGAACTGGTCAGCTTTTTCCGCAAACGCCGCCAACGCACAGGATGAGCGAGGTCATATACACACTCATCGGCATGGCCCTGCCCGGCGCCGCTCTGGAGGAAGACATCCGCGGGCCCCGTCCTGCCGTGCAGATCCCCATCCCTCCGGAATCTCACCTCGGGCTGTGGATCGCCCTCACAGCAGGGGTTTTGGCCGTCATGGCATTATGCTGGTGGCTGCTCAGGAGGCGGAAAAGCAGTTCCGCTGCCTCTGTCTCAGAGCACGCACTGACACAGCTGGATGCTATCAACAGGGAGCGTATTTCCCTGGAGGCCGCACCTCTGGCGGACCGCACCGCCGATGTTGTCAGAAAATACATCGCAGGCAAATTCGGCATCGCTGCACCACAACGCACGACGGAGGAGTTCCTAACAAGTCTGACCGTCGTTCATTCGCCTTTGATCGTGCACCGCGAGCTGCTCCAGGGCTTTCTCACCTCCTGTGACATGGCAAAATTCGCCGGTGCCTCATTCAATAACGCAGAACGCCTCGCCCTCGTCGATAACGCCTATCGATTCATCCGGGCGTCCGCTCATTCTGACGCCGGGACCTCCACGCCCGGAAATTCCGGGCCAGCTGCATGAAAGAGAACCTGGACTTCACTCATCCCTGGATGCTTTGGCTGCTGCTGCTGCCTCCGCTCCTTCTCTTCTGGAAAGGCCGCCGCGGACAGCCCCTCGCCGTCCGGCTCCCTTCTACTCTGGACGCCACCGTCACCGGCGCGCTGCCCCGCTCCCTGCCCCGCGGCTTCCGCTTGCTCCCAGTCATACTTTCCCTGGCCCTCGGCGTCATCGCACTGGCCCGGCCTAGGATCGGTTCCGGCTCCACAGAAATCGAATCCAGCGGCATCGATATCCTCCTCACTCTTGATGTGTCAGGCTCCATGGAGGCCATGGACTTTAAGCTGGAAGGGAACCCAGCCAATCGGCTAGAAGTGGTCAAGGACGTCGTCAGCCGCTTTATCAAGACCCGGGAGGGTGACCACATCGGCATGGTCGCCTTTGCCGGAAGGCCCTACCTCGTCGCTCCGCTGACCATGGATAAGGAATTCCTAGCCACCCGGCTTCAGGACGTGAAGATCGGCCAGGTTGAAGATGGCACCGCCATCGGCTCCGCCATCGCTTCCGCCGTAGACCACATCAAGGACTCCACTGCGAAGTCCCGGGTCGTC
>JAYVJI010000609.1:0-4772 GCA_043769435.1 Verrucomicrobiota bacterium | reverse complement strand
GCGGGCCGCTAGCTGGCGGCGCAGATCCATACAGAAATCATAGGCTACATCCGCCGCGCTCGCTTCTGCGAAGAAAGCCGCAGCGGCGGACGGCAGCTTGTCGATACCGTGGACACGGGCGACTTCTTCAATAAGGTCCACCGCGCGCGGCAAATCAAGGCGCCATGAGGGAGGCTGCCAGTCACTGTTGCTAGCATTGCTGCTCCGACGCAGGCCCAGCCTTGTTAGGATGTCATCGATTTCTTCATCTGAGATCTCCGCGCCGAGCAACCGGCGCACGTGCTTCCCATCCAGTGCCACGGCTTGGGGCAACGCCGGCAGTTTTCCTGCAACGCTCAGCGCCGGAGCGGCGGTCCCCCCCGCCACCTCTAGAATGAGCCGCGTCGCCAGCTCGCTGGCTCCTGCAACTTGATGCGCATCCGTGCCGCGCTCGAAACGATAGGAGCTGTCGCTGATGAGGCCCAGCCGGCGGCTTGTTCTGCGCACTGTGGTGGATTGAAAGTAAGCAGACTCCAGAATGATGTCCGTGGTGCTTGCTGAGACGGAGGTCGCCTCTCCGCCCATCACTCCAGCGATGGCGACTGGTCCGGCGCTGTCAGCAATGACGAGGTCCCCGGTGTCCAGCAGGTAGTTTTTCCCGTCCAGAGCGGTGAGCGATTCTCCTTCCCGAGCGGAACGGGCAATGATACCGCCGCTGAGTCTGGCGGCGTCAAAGGCATGGAGCGGCTGCCCCATTTCCATGAGGACAAAGTTCGTGATATCCACGATGTTATTGATAGGGCGCAGGCCCACGCTTTCCAGCCGGCGCCGGAGCCAATCCGGGCTGGGGCCAACCTTCACGCCCTCGATGCGGCGTGCGGAGTAGTAGGGGCAAAGGGCCGGTGCCTCGATACGGATCTCCCCGGGGCCTGCCTCCTGCTGCGGCACCGCTGTGGCGGCGCAGGAGGGGGCGCTTTTCAGCGGGATACTGCTCAGGGCGCTGAGTTCCCGGGCCATGCCCAGATGGCTCAGGAGGTCCGGCCGGTTGGGGGTGACTTCTACAGTGAAGAGCGTGTCCGTTTCCACCAGCTCATGCAGTGGAAGCCCGACCGGGGCAGTTGCGGGTAAAATCATGAGCCCCTCGTGGTCATCACCCAGACCCAGTTCCCGCCCACTGCACATCATCCCCTGGCTCAACACCCCGCGGAGCTTGCTTTCCTTGATCTGGAAGTTGCCCGGCAGCACGGCTCCTGGCAGGGCCACCGGCACCTTGTCTCCTGACGCAAAATTCTTGGCCCCGCAAACAATTTGCCGGGGCGTGCCGGAGCCGTCGTCCACCTGACAGAGCCTCAACTTATCGGCATTGGGATGCGGCTCAAAGGCTGTGACCTGGCCGACAATGATGAATTCGCTCCGGATCCCGCGCTCCTGGATTTCCTCCACCTCCACACCGGCAAAGGTGAGGAGATCAGCCAGCTCTGTCGTAGAGCGGCCGGCGGTATCGAGATGCTGAGCGAGCCAATTGAAGGAGACTTTCATGTTAGGATGGGCAATGAGCACCAGCCTTAATTCTCCCCACCGCGCCGGGCAAGAGGCGTCCACACCAAAAATCAGAGCGCGGCCCGCATCGGCCAACATCGCCCGGCGTGAGCAAAGGCACGCTGCTCTTCGGGGCCACACGCAGCCGGAAAGTGCCAGAATTTGCCGTCAAGGCATTTAGTTTTGATAAGTTTCGCAAATTTACGATTCTGTAATTAGAAAATTTAGTAGAGCCTGCAAGAATCTTCTTGCGCTTGCGATAATTATCATACAAGATGCGCATAGTTACGAAAACAAAAACGTTACGCCCTTCTCCAACATGTCTCGCTTCTCCTTCTCCCGCCACGCCGTCCGGTATTTTTCCATAATGGCATTCCCACTGATGGCGGTCGCTTTTTTCTTCAACGGTGTGACTCCGGCACCAGCGCAGGCGATCTCAAGGGATCTGAGCCTGAAGGAACTGGAGACCAAGCTGGGGAATCCGAAATCCGGACTGTGCGAGTTTACGGGCAGCATGAGGTCGATGCTGATTTCCGGGAGGATAGAGGAGGCAGAGGCGAAGGTAGACCGGAAGTCGTTGATGCGCCGGGCGGTCTCCGGAGTGCAGATGGAGGGGATATCCACCGTCCAGGACCTCTTTCGCGAGTCCACGGAACGGGCTTGGGATAGTCGTGGGCTCCTTGGTGACTACGCCGGAACAAATTTTCGCTTCCTCCGTCCCTTGGAGTTGAAGGGCCGGGCCGGGCTGCTTTTCCGTTCATCAAACAGCGGCGGGATGCTGAACTACGCACTCTTTACCGTGAGGCCAGAAGGCGCTGATTACAGGATCACCGACATCATGGTGGTGGGGCTCAATGAATTTGTCAGCGAAACGTTGAACCGCACCTACCGGCACGTGCTGGCCGGTTTTGATACGGAGAGGGCCGGCCAGATCCCGGGTGTGAATCAGGAGTACGTGACCCATATCAATGAGGTGGCGGAACTGAACCGTGACCTAAACGCAGGCAGCTACGAGGCGGTCCTCACGAAAACCGCAGCGATGCCGGCAGCATTACGCAGCGAGCGCAGTGTGCTGATCATGCGCATGGAGGCAGCAGATAAATTCAGTACTTCCGCCCGCGCCAGTATTTACAAAGAGTGGCTGGAAGCCTTTCCTGATGAGCAGGAACTGCCCCTGAAGCTGGCCGACTACTACATCAGCACGCGCCAGTGGAATAATGCTGAGCGCGTGCTCGAGGGCCTGCGCAGCAGGATCGGGGATGATCTCCGCCTGAAGCTGCAGATGGGCGAAGTCGCGTGTGGACGACGCACGGATCGGGACTGGGTCACCGAAGCGAAGTTGAGCACGTCCAAGTAAGACCGGGATTGGGAGTTGGCGATTGGAAGTTGGGGATTGAGGATTGGGGATGATTCCACTCAGGGAGGATGACCCTGATTAGGAGGAAGTTAAGTCGTTTTATGGTGCGCGGGTATTGACGTTCGCGATTTCTGTGGGAATGTTACCAGCGCGTGTGACCGGCGTGCGAGTCCTGCATCTTTTGTGATGCCATCCGATGCCTTTTTTCGCCCGCCTCAAGTCTCATTCACCGCTCCTGCCAGCAATAGCTGCGGTAATGTGGCTATGCGTGTGGACGGGCGCATTACCCGGGGCGGTGGTGATCAATGAATTTGTCGCCTACAATCAAAGTGGGCTGGCAGATGGAGAGGGTGAACGGGCGGACTGGATAGAGCTTCACAATACTGGCGGGCCGGAGGTCATGCTGGGCGGCTGGTCGCTCACTGACAATCCTGGGAACCCTGGCCGCTGGAAATTCCCGGTCATCACTCTGCCGGCAGGCGGCTATCTCCTAGTTTTCGCTTCCGGAAAAAACCGGTCGGTGGCAGGCCAGCCGCTGCATACGGATTTTTCTCTCAATGTAGAGGGTGAGTATCTGGGGCTGTTTGATGGCGCTGGTGAAGCCATGGACGAGGTGAGCCCGGAGTATCCCGAGCAGGCTCCTGATGTCTCGTGGGCGCGGACGACTGGAGGGTGGAGTTTTAACCGGCAGCCGACACCTGGTGCAGCCAACAGCAACGCCGGCGTCACGCCGGGCCTGCCCGTTATCAGCAGGGCGAGCGGAGCGTTCACCGAAAGCTTTGCAGTGACGATCTCCCCGCCCGTACCCGGGGCAGTCATCCGCTATACATTGAACGGTGCGCCTCCTACGGTGGGTTCCCCGGTCTATTCCGCACCAATAAACATTTCGGCAAGCACGTGGCTCAGGGCTGTGGCCACGCAGCCCGGCCTGCTGCTGAGCCCGGCCGCGGGTGCGGATTTTATTCACCTCGCACCGGATGCTGCGGGCCTGGTCTCACATGTGCCATTTATTCTGCTGGACAATGCCGGTGCCGGCAGGCCGTACGTGCCGGTGCGGGCGACGATGATTTTTGTAGAGCCCGGGCCATCAAACGGCAGCAACAACAACGACGGGATCCGCCTGACTGACAGCCCTGCTTTTATTTCCCCCGTGAATATCCACGTCCGCGGCAGCAGCACTGCCATGGCCCCAAAGTATTCGCTGGCACTTGAAGGCCGCAGCATGAGCGGCGGAGACCGTAAGCTGGCAATTCCAGGGCTGCCAGAACATGAAGACTGGATTCTCACCGCCCCCTATGAGTTTGACCGCTCGCTGATCCGGAATCCCCTCATCATGAGGCTGAGTAATCAGTCGGGCCGCTATGCCCCGCGCACCCGTCAGGTGGAGGTTTTTCTGAAAACGACAGCCGGTTCAGTGACGATGGCCGACTATGCAGGGGTGTTCACCCTAACAGAAAAAATCAGCCGGAGCCCGGAACGTGTGGACATCCAGCCGCTCCTGCCGCAGCAGAATAGCGAGCCGCAAATCAGCGGAGGATATCTCATGAAGGTGGACCGTGCGAATCCCGGTGAGTCAGGCTTCACCGCTGCCACGCAGGTGATGTATTTTGTGGATCCTGATGAAGCCGCTGTCTCCACTCAACAGAAAGCGTGGATCAGCAGCTACCTGAATCAATGGTGGAGCGCCTTGAACGCCCCAAATTTCTTTGACCCGTTGGATGGATACGCACGTTATTCCGACACGGGAAGCTTCATGGACAACCATATCTTCAACGTTGCCGCCAAGAATATTGATGCGTTCAGACTGAGCGCCTACTACTCGAAGGACCGGAATGGCCGACTGAAGGCCGGCCCGGTTTGGGACTTTGACAGGAGTATGGATTCGGTGGATGTCCGG
>JAYVJI010000608.1:0-2072 GCA_043769435.1 Verrucomicrobiota bacterium | reverse complement strand
GGCGGAATGCTAGTAGCAGCCGGACTTGAAAGCATGCTTGGCGTCATCATGCGGGCTGACGGCGCTGCCCGCACCGATGTCAGCTCGACATCTATTCGTTTCGGGCTGGGGCTCGGCGGCAGTGGCGGCGCAGTGATCCTGGCCGTTTTGAACGCTTCCACGCTGGATTACTTCCGCACGCACCGGCGTCAGGATGGCTGGGGCATGGCGGCAGCGCTGCCCGAGGGCCGGGTAACACTTTCTCCAGGCGTTGCCGAATCACTTGGGCGGCTTGCTCCGGCACTGCAGCTCGTGGCCCGCTCCAGTCAGGCCGGCATGGCGGCGCAGTTGAACCAGGGAAACGCGGATGCCCTGTTTAATATTGTTCAGGCAGCGATTTCCGGCTTCCAGATGGGAGGATCGGCTCGTGATGGGACGCCCGGGTTCTTCGCCATAGGAGTCCCGCTTGGCGGCGGGGTCGAGCTTTCCGCCTATATTACTGCCGGCTACTTGAGTATTGGAAATGTTGGAGGACTCAACGATGCCCGTGCCACCAGCCGCGGTATGCCGCGATAAACAACGCACGCGGCCTTGTGAAAATCCACACAGTTCTGCCGTCAGCTCGTCAGCAGCGCCAACAGATGCCGCAGTTCCCCGTCCACTTCGTCCGGCGTCGCCACCGTCTCCGCCACCACGGCCTCCAGGCTTTTCCGGAACCGCTGCCGCAGGCGATGCACCGCCACCTGCACGGCCCCGGCGGTCATTTGGAACCGCGACCCCAGCGCCTCATACGCCGCGCCCTGCGGTCGTGCGGAAATGTAGGGCTGGAGCGCGGCGAAAAGTTCCGCTTTGCCGGACCCGGAATACTCTGCCTCCAAACGGCGCAGGGATTCCTCCAGGGTATCCAGCGCCCAGCGGCGGTCGAAGATGGCATCCGGCGTCGCCTCGTCCGCCGGCTCCAGCGCATAACGCTGCTCGGCAATGATGGCGTCGAAGGACAACGCGGACGCCGTGCCGCCGCGCTTCTCCGCCGTACGGTGCCGCCAGTCCTGCACCATGTAATTCTTCACGCCCGCCAGCAGGAATGACCTCAGCTTGCCCTTCTCCTGATCCGCTGTCAGGAAATCCCCCCGTTCCAGGAGACGCGCGAAAAATCCCTGCGTCAGATCCTCCGCATCCTCTGTTCCCGCGCCCTGGCGCCGGATGAAGACATACACCGGATACCAGTAGAGCCGGCACAATTCCTCCAGCGCCTGCTGCGCCGAACGCTCATCCCCTGAGCGCAAATCAAGAATCAGCGTCCATCGCGTGGCCGGAAAGGCTGGATTCGCGGCTTCAGAAGGGTCAGACATTTCCAGTGATATTGCACACCCCCCGCTGAACAGCAATAATCGAATCCTCCTTCCGCAGTGGGCGTGAGGCGGGGATCTGAGATGGGCCAGTCATAAAGCAAACTCGGCACTGTGATTCTTTTCCTTCGCAATCATTTGAGAGGCGCGCAGTCTGCGGCGCTTATTGCTGACATGGACTATAACCGAACTCCTCACGCCCCCCCTCCGGGGCTGCTTCTCCGCGATGCCGGACTACTCATTCTACGCTGGTGCGCCGGACTGGCGCTCCTCTTTTTTCATGCCTGGGAGCAAGGCGTGCTTGGCTGGAAGCATGTGTGGCAGAAGGAGCCGTGGGCCTTTGCTGTGGAAATGGCGGACAGGGGATTTCCCCTGCCGGAAGTCGTGGCCGCGGTCGTCGTAGTGGCAGCCGCGCTCGGCTCGGTGTTCCTGCTGACGGGACTCCTCTGCAGGGTTTCGGCTGCCGTGCTGCTTGTATGCTCGCTGTGTGCGCTCTTTCTCTATGACAAGGTGCCGGATACTGCGGAGAAACTCATTCTCTACTCCGGCATTTATCTTGTGCTTGTGCTCTGCGGACCGGGCAGGTTCTCGATGGATGCACTGTTCACCGGACGGCGGGCGGCGCGGCGATGAACATCGTCGTCACAGGCACCGGTGGACGTCTCGGCGCCGCCGTGGCGCGGTTCCTGCGCGAACGGCACCGCGTGGTAGCCTACGACCGCAAAGCCATGGACCTCCGTGAGT
>JAYVJI010000607.1:0-2423 GCA_043769435.1 Verrucomicrobiota bacterium | reverse complement strand
CCGCGGAAAGCGCCGCTGCGGTCCGTGCTGCCTTTGCAGAACTGCCTCTCGTGGAATTGGGCAGGACTACGGAAGCCGCGCAACTCACCATCCAGCGTGGCGGCAGCCCTTTGCTGAACGAAGATATCAGCCTGCTCAAGTCGCTCTGGAAGGGCGGGCTAGCCGCATGGTATTAGAATAACCAAAGCCATGCCCGAATTGCCACTCCAGCCCTCGTATGAGGAATTTCAGCACGCCACCAGTCAGGGAAATCTCATCCCCGTCTGGGTGGAGTTGACCGCCGACTACGAGACGCCATTATCCGCTTTTGAAAAAATAAGCGCCAGCACTCCCCGTTTCCTTTTTGAGTCTGCCGAGACGACTGGCTTCAGCGGGCGCTATTCGTTTATGGGCGCTGATCCCCGGGCCGTGATCACGGCGCGCGCACGTTCCATTACCTTGACTGAAGGCTCATCGTCGCGGACTTACGAGACTGCCACGGAACCATTGAAGGAAGTGGAGGAGTATATGACGCGCTTCCGCGTGGTCCGGCAGCCGCGGTTGCCGGCCTTCAGCGGCGGAGCCGTCGGGTATCTGGGCTACGACATGATCCGCTTCTTTGAGCCAGCTGTGCCTGCAGCCACTCATGACACGCTGGGATTGCCGGAACTCGTTTTTGTCATCGCGGATACCGTCGTCATTTTCGATCACCGCTTCCGGCTCATGCAAGTCGTGGCGAATGTCTGCACAGATGACCATGCCAGCACTGCCGAAGCATGGGCATGGGCTGAAAAGAAAATCGGTGCGGTCATTGAGCAGCTGTCCAAGCCACTGCATGTAAAGCCCATGGCCGCCATAGCCGCTGCCCAGCCCACTCAGGCGGAAAGTAACACCACCAAAGCGGAATACCTAGAAATGGTGGAATCCGCGCAGGAGTTCATTCGCGCAGGGGACGCCTTTCAGATCGTTTTGAGCCAGCGCTTCAGCGTGCCCTACACGGGCCGGGCCATGGAAGTTTACCGTGCCTTGCGGCATGTGAATCCATCGCCCTATATGTTCTGCATGGACTTCGGCGTCTTCGCCTTCGCAGGCAGCAGCCCGGAAGTCCACGTCCGCTGCATGGATGGCCGTGTGGACATCCGCCCCATCGCCGGCACCCGGTGGCGCGGGAAATCGCCGGCAGAGGATGATGCCCTTGCTGCGGAGCTGCTCGCGGATCAAAAGGAATGTGCTGAGCACATCATGCTGGTGGACCTCGCCCGCAATGACGTGGGCCGCATCGCAGAATACGGCAGCGTAAGCGTTGACGATCTCATGATTATTGAGCGCTACAGCCACGTCATGCACATTGTCAGCAACGTCAGCGGGCGCTTACGGGAAGGGCAAAGCGCCTACGATGTTATGCGCGCCACCTTCCCGGCAGGAACTGTTAGCGGTTCCCCCAAAGTCCGTGCGATGCAGATCATCAACAGCCTGGAAAAATCCAAGCGCAACGCCTACAGCGGAGCCATCGGCTATTTCGGATTTGATGGAAACCATGACTCCTGCATAGCCTTGCGGACCGTGGTGCTCGCTCACGGTCAGGCCCACGTCCAGGCCGGTGCCGGCATCGTCGCCGACAGCGTCCCGGAAGCCGAATACACAGAGACCGTCAACAAAGCCGCCGCTGCCCTCCGCGCTGTCGAGCGCGCCCGGGGACTCTAAAGTCTGGGAAGTGGAAGTGGAAGTGGCGGGGCCAAAGCAAACGCTTTCCATTTACCAAATACCTCTCCAGAGTAGCCAGTGAGCAAGCCTGTCCGCCACTTTGAAACCAAGCATCAGCGCCGTCGTCGCACCTTATTGACGGAGTGGACCGGCGCAGATATTCCACCAGCACTCCGGGCCAACGAGCGCAAGCTGTCCGATTTGATGCCTTCACTGCTGAGCAGGATAGGCATCCAGGACCGGAATGCGCAGGACCGCATTATAGAAGATTGGCCGTTGATTGTAGGCGAGCACCTTGCCCGCCATTCCCGGCCCGTGGCCTTGCGCAGCGGCATCCTCCAGATCGCTGTGATCTACGCGCCTGTGCGCTACGATCTCGAGCGCAATCACCGGCAGGCCATTCTAACGAAATTAACTGAGGCTCTCGGCCCGGGTTCCGTAAAGGGCATCCGCTTCACCTCCAGTTAGGGACGCGGCCAAAAATAGACACTGGCCGAGTCTCTTAGCCTCGTTGCGCTGGATGCCCAAACTTTTCCAGCCGCGTCTATTGACAGATGGCAGGCTTCCTCTACCATGGAATCACAGCAAGGCGGGGTAGCCAAGTGGTAAGGCAGAAGTTTGCAAAACTTCCATTCGCGGGTTCGATTCCCGCCCCCGCCTCCACCTCCACGTTAATTACTGGGGGTCGAAAAGGAGGCATTTCGGACGTTAGGCGCTTTCACCGTCGTGCCTCCGGCCAA
>JAYVJI010000606.1:0-12855 GCA_043769435.1 Verrucomicrobiota bacterium | reverse complement strand
GTTCACCTGCGACACCGTCTTCAGGGCTTCCACCACGGCTTTGATGAAGAATGACATGAATCCGAGTTTCACGCCGTGCCGAGCTACAAAGCTATCCTGCAGCAGCTTGCGGAGGTTCATGATCTCCGTCATGTCAACCTCGTTGAAAGTGGTTAGGATCGCAGCAGTGTGCTGGGCGTTGACCAGATGGGTGGCGATCTTCCGGCGCAGCGGCGAGAGGCGTTTGCGCGTGGTCCGGCCAGTGAGGTCACGGATCTCCGCCACCGCGGGCTCGGGCGCTGGCACCGCATTCAGGTCAACCTTCGGAGTGTCAGCCCCCCCCGCTGCCGGAGCCGCCGGAGCAGGTGCCGCCGGAGCAGGTGCCGCAAGTGCAGGTGCCGCAAGTGCAGGTGCCGCAAGTGCAGGAGCGACCGCAGCCGCAGCCGCAGCCGCAGCCGGTGCCGGTGCCGGTGCTGGTGCCGGTGCCGGTGATGCCGCAGTTGTGCTGACCGCACCACTGGCGCCCTCCCTGATCAGCGCTATGACCGCACCGATCCCTACTTCAACTCCCGTCGCGGCTTTGATCTCCAGAATCCCGGCAGCCTCAGCGGTCAGTTCAGTGCTGACTTTGTCGGTATCTATCGTGACCAGCAAGTCGCCTAGCTTCACGGCATCGCCAGACTGGCGATGCCATGTGGAAATGACAGCGGTGGTGATACTTTCTCCGGCGGGCGGGACTTTGACTTCGTGCGACATAATAAGGAACTGGCCAGATGACCTGCATGGGCCATGACACTGCCGCGCGAGACCTCAAGCGGAAGGCTTGCGAATCTTTTGCTTGCACCCCCGTCACTGGACCGGCACCACATCGGCCACCACATGCACGCCATTATTTTTGACTTTGACGGCCTCATCATTGACACGGAATCCGCCATCTACACTGCTTGGCAGGAGCTATACAGACGCCATGGTCATGACCTCCCACAGGCAGTCTACGTGCAATGCGTGGGCAGCACCTTCGGCCACTACGACCCTATGGCTGCGCTGGAGTCACACATTGGCCGGGCCGTGGACTGGGCCGCGGAGTTGCCAGTGAAGGACGCGCGCATCCGGGAATTACAGTCGGATCTGGACACGCTGCCCGGCATCCGGGAACTGCTGACCGAAGCCAACCGGGCCGGGCTTCCCTGCGCCATCGCCAGCAGCAGCCAGCGCAGCCACATTGATTCCTGGCTCCAGCGCACAGGGATAGGACGGCACTTCCAGGCCATCTTAACAAGAGATGATGTCCCCCGGGCCAAGCCCTTCCCGGACCTCTTTCTGGCCGCTGCCAAAGCGCTGGATATCGTCCCGGCCAGCGCCATCGTTCTTGAGGATTCTCATAACGGATTGCGCGCCGCACTGGCTGCCGGCACCCCCTGCGTCATCGTCCCGTCACCGGTCACCATGGGCTCGGACTTTACCGGAGCGACGGGCCAGCTTTCCACTCTGGCAGGTGTAGACCTGGCAGCGCTCGCCAGCCTGCACGCCAGGCAAGGAGCGTGAACGTCCGCAGCGACCGCGCGGACTTTCCAGCAACTTAGCACACGCCGCAGAGTATTTCTCCATCGCGCTGAGATCTTCAGCCGCTGCCGCCAGGAGAATCAAGCGGCGGGCCAGATCGATCGCGGTTTTGCGGTCGGGGTTCTCCTTTGCTTGGTCGAAAAGGCCGCCGAAAAACTTCATCGCACGGGCGGTGCTGGCCGGATCAGCGGTCATGAGATTGAGATAGCGTCCGGTGAGAGCCTCCTGGAGATCAGGCCGGGCGCTGCTGGCATCTACCGCACGCTCCACCAGGCTTTGCAGGCTGGCACGCTGGTCCTCCTTCAGTGCAGCCGCGGTAGCTGCGGCGGTGCCCTCTTCAGATTCGCCACTCAGCAGGGCCTCTATGCGGCCACCAGCCCGGGGCAACATGGCCCGGGCCTGGCGCAGTATCAGAGTGGCCTGCGCGCGGCCTGCCCGCAGCCATGCTGGGCCTCACGGGCACCGGATGCGATGGCTGCGCATACCGCTGTTTCATTTATGGAATCAGTCCGCTTATCGTCAGTGGCGGAGGGCTGCGTCAACGCCCGTTTTGCATACTAGTCCGGGCGAGCATTGGCGGCGATCGGCGATTGCCTAGTCCGCCCTGTATCTCGGAATCCTTGGCATCCTTGTAGATAGTGGATGCGGCACATTTCCTCCTTGCTTAACAACAGTTGCGCTCTTCCTAACGAGACACATTTTTCCCTGAAATGCCCGACGAGTTTTCAAAATGGCAGCAGCAACCCGAGTCCCCTGACCAACCCTCAGGCTTCAAATCCCGCGCCCGTCATCTGCACCGGTTTAAAGAGCGCGAGCGCCTGAACCCCTACAAGCGGGAGGCCGCTAGAGACCGCATCATCTTCCTCATCGTCATGGGATTCATCCTCGTAGGGGGATCGGTTTTTGCCATCATCCTCCTGACGTCAAACAAGTAGACCCGGGCAGCCGGGCAATTGCTGTGACGCTGTGTGACTCTTGTGACTCGGGCATCCTGCCAGTGCGTCGCCACCGGAGGATACCAGCTTGATGCCAACGGTTGAGCGAAGCGACACCACCGGAGAGTATGCCCAGTTCTCATGAGTGCATCAACCGCCTATTTGCCAGCCCCCCTGCCGCCCCGCCTGCTCCCCGGAGCATGGCTGGTGGTGATGCTGCTCGTCCCTGTGGCGCTGTTGAACTACCTCGACCGCCAAATGCTGGCGTCCATGAAATTTTCCGTCATGGCGGGTGTTCCGGATATTGGGAATGACGCCAACTGGGGCCGCATGCTGGGCCAGTTCAAATGGGTCTATGCCTTTCTCAGTCCGATCGGCGGTTACGTGGCGGACCGGTTTGGGCGGCGCCTTACTATTTGCGGCAGCCTCTTCGCATGGTCCGCCGTGACGTGCTGGACGGGCCACGTGCAGTCCTACAGCGAACTCCTGACGGCCCGTTCCCTCATGGGCTTGAGTGAGGCGTTTTACATTCCGGCGGCGCTCGCTCTGATCGCTGACTATCACACTGGATCCACCCGCTCGCGGGCCGTGGGATTCCATCAGATGGGGATTTATCTTGGGGTCATCGCCGGAGGATTCGGGGGCTATGTGGCGGACGCGCCATCGCTCGGCTGGCGCTGGGCTTTCGATGCCTGCGGTGTGGCCGGAATGCTTTTCGCTGTTCCTTTATTGTTCCTGCTCCGGGATGTGCGGAAGCCCACCGGCGGCTCCCCTGCGGTACCGTTCACGCCCTGGAGGGCCGCACAGGAACTCCTCTCCAACCGGTCCTTCATCCTGCTAGTGCTGTACTTCACGCTGCCAGCCTTGGCGGGGTGGGTGGTCCGGGATTGGATGCCTGCGATTTTGAAATCCGAGTTTAATATCGGCCAGGGAAAAGCCGGCGTATCCGCGACCTTGTTCTGGCAGGTGGCCGCTATTTTTGGAGCTTTGGGCGGCGGATGGCTGGCGGACCGGTGGATGCGCAAAACGGATCGTGCCCGGATTTTTGTCAGCGCCTTGGGCATGGCCATGATAATCCCCGCCATGTTCGGCGTTGGTTTTGCACCCCAGACGGGGCAGCTTTGGGTGGCCATTGCCTTTCTGGTTTTGTTCGGCCTCGGCTGGGGCTTTTTTGATACGAACAACATGCCCATCCTTTGCCAGATCACGCGGCCGCATCTCAGGGCGACCGGTTACGGATTGATGAATCTGGTGAGCATCAGCGCAGGTGGTCTCGCGGACTGGGGGTTCGGCATCATGCGTGACCGCGAGGTGCCGCTGGCTGGCATCTTCAGTGTTTTTGCCAGTGCCGCGCTCATTTCCGTCGTCCTGGTGCTGCTGATCAAACCCCGGTCTGCCGCGGAAATAGAGGATTGATGATGCATCACTGGCCGAGCCCTTCACCGGCGGCAGAGGCACCGTGGAGGAGACCGTAAAACCCAAAGGCGCCGAGACCGGCGAGAACACCGTCATTCCGCGCTTCACCCGCTTCCAGTCCGACGCCTCTAGCGTCAGTTCCCTCCCCCACGGCTTGGAAACACTCTTGCCGGTCCACTTCTCCAACGGTCCACAACACCCCCGCGCCCGCGGGACATTAGTCGGCTAGTCCAAGAGATCTCCCCGGCGTTGGCTCCTGCTTTGGTTAGTCTGGGGCCGGATAGTGGGCAATCCGCCAAACCTGCATCACCCGAATTTGAATTGGTTAAAAAGAAAAGCGCTCAGGCCAAGGAACTGCCGCCCATTGAGGAGCTAACTTTTTTGTTTTGTCCTGCACCCCCCTGAAACCCTGCCCCCCCCCACCGTCGGCAAAACCCATGAACAACCGTGTGGCAGAGTCCGGGATCTGGAATTGCTGGATCTAGTTTGCCATGTGAGTTGGAGTTGGAGTTGGAGTTGGAGTTCGGCCTTTAGGCCGTCACACCCTAGAAATGACGGGCTAAAGCCCGAACTCCAACGGCTCGCTAGCCATGCATTAATGACATTGGCGACTCGGTGGACTTGTACGGCGATGAAATTGCGCCCCGGTATGAGGTTTTTAGGGCCGCTGCAGTGACGCCATTGGGTCTGCCCGGGTGCAGGCTGCCGCACGAGATACGATGACCACGGCATTGTTTGCAAAATCTAGGTAACCTCGCCGCAGGGGAGCCGTCATCAGCTGCGAGTATCCAACCCAAGTGTTCCTCATGAAGACTATATCCACCATCCTTCTGATCCTACCGTGTCTTGCAGCAAGTCTGTCCATCTCTCGCGCGGAGGTTGATCTGGATCACAATTCCCTCGGCGATGTCTGGGAGCAGTTTTACCAAACCACTGGCCTCACGCCCACGGCAGATGCCGACGGCGACGGCATGACGAATGCGCAGGAAAGTGGCGCAGGGACCAATCCGCTGAGTGACGCGTCCAAATTCGATCTCGCTCTCGCGGCGGGCGCGGCGGCGGATCAGCGCACGCTTTCGTGGCCCTCACTGGCGGGGAAATCCTACACAGTGCAGAGCAGTACGGACCTTGCGGGGTGGTCCGCTATTGCCGGAGCACAGCCCGGGAGCGGCGGCACGCTCACCGCTTCCATCACAATCTTGCCGGGCAGCGTGCGAAAATACTACCGCGTGACCTGCGCGGACACCGATACTGACCACGACGGTGTGAGCGACTGGGAGGAACTGACAGCGTGCCTCAATCCCGCTCTGACACAGACTACCCCGGGCATGGATGATCTCACCGCGCTAGCTGCAGCGCTCACGGCCACGGGCAATGTCATCTCGCTCGTGACCGTCGATGGTCAGGCCTACGAAAGCGCCACCGCGACGAGCGCGCCGGAGGGCGGCCAGGTGAGGCTGATACGCACCGGCGGACTAGCGGCGCTCACTATTCCGCTCACTATCTCCGGCGCTCCGGTGAGCGGCAGCGACTACACGCAGAGCTACAGCAACACGGTGACGCTGCCCTTTGGATGCAACGCCGTGAACTTCACGCTCACGCCCATCAAAGACACGCATCTGGAAGTGCCGGAGACGCTCATCTTTTCCCTCGTGAATGGCGCGGGCTACACACGCGGCGTACCGGACACGGGGTCCATCCGTATTGATGACTTCCAGACCCAAACGGAGACGCTCTACTTTGCTCAACTCGGCGCGCAGTCGGCGGTGACCACCAATGGCAGCGGCTACGCGACCATTTGGCTCAGCGGCGACCACACCAGCATCCGCACCTCGCTTTCATTCACTAACCTCACGTCCGCTCAGCCTGTCGAGGACGGCGCGCACCTGCACTACTCGCCCACAAGAGCGATCATCCATCACCTGGAGAGTGGCCAAGTGATCGATGACGTCTGGACCTTCCCGGCGCTGGGCGTGGGCTCGCTGAGCAGCGATCAGGCCATCCTCGATGCGCTCACGAGCAACAATATCTACGTGAACGTTCACACCATGAACTTCCCCAGCGGCGAAGTGCGCGGGGACTTTGCTCCCACGCAGGGCAGCATCACCTTCACCCCCCCGTCGGACCCCGGCCCACCGCCCACCTACACGGGCACAGCGCTGGACAAGGACGTGGAGCGGCTCATCGCCCAGGCGACGTTCGGCGCGAACGATGCGCTCATCACGGAGGTGAAAACAAAGGGCATCATCCCATGGCTTGATGAGCAGATGAACACCACGCTGACGCCGCAATCCATTCTGTTTAATTACGCAAAGGCATCCGACGACTGGCTCGTCGCCCGGGCCATCGCGGCGGGTCTGGCAGATGACAGGACGCCGCTCTTCGAGAGCCTGCCCGGCGGCTGGTACCTCCAATCCGTGGCGGGCCGCGACCAGCTCCGTCAGCGCGTGGCCTTTGCGCTCAGCGAGATTTTTGTCGTCTCCATTCAGAACTCCACGGTCCGCGGCCGCCACTACGGCACCGCTGACTACTACGACATGCTGGCGCGCCATGCCTTTGGCAACTTCCGCACGCTCATTGAGGACGTGACGCTGCATCCCATCATGGCCAACTACCTGAGCATGGTGAAGAACCAGAAGTTCGACCCCGTCACCGGCGTCAGCCCAGATGAAAACTACGCCCGCGAGGTCATGCAGCTCTTCACCATCGGCCTCGTGAAGCTACATCCCGACGGCACGCTTAAGCTGGACGCCACCGGCCAGCCGACGGCCACGTATGACAACAGCCACATCACCGAACTGGCCAAGGTCTTCACCGGCTGGGGCTACAGCAAGCAGCAGACCGGCGGCCTGCCCTTGCTCAGTATGTGGAACAACGACGGCGCCATCACGGACAACAACAACTTTAACTACAACGGCGGCGCTCCCTATGCGCAGGCCGCCTTTCATTTCCCGCTCAAGATGTATCAGACGCGCCACGACACGGGTGTGAAGAACATCGTCAACGGCGTCACCATTCCCGCCAACCAGACGGGCGATGCGGACCTCGACATGGCCATGGACGCGCTCTTCAATCATCCGAACACACCGTCATTTCTTGCGAAGCGGCTCATCCAGCGCCTCGTCACCAGCAACCCCAGTCGCGGCTATGTGTATCGCGTAGCCAATAAGTTCGTGAACGACGGCACCGGCGTGCGCGGCAATCTGGGCGCGGTGGTGAAGGCCATCCTCACCGACTACGAGGCGCGCACCCAGACGCAGACGGACCAGGCCAGCTACGGCAAGCAGCGCGAGCCCATCGTTCACTTCCTGCACCTCTATCGAGGCATGGGCGGCAGCAGCGGCACCGGCGCACAGTTCTTGGACACCGCCACGCTCACTGCGAATTCCAGCCCAGCCTACTCCAGCACCAGCATCCCCGCCGGCACGCGCCTCGTTCTGATCCGCCCCAGCAACACGATCAATCAGTCGCTGCCGCAGACACCGCTCAATGCGCCGAGCGTCTTCAACTGGTTCGACCCCACCTACACCTATCCCGGCAGCATCCAGAGCAACGGCCTCGTTGCCCCGGAGTTCCAGCTCACCAACGAAACCAACGCCGTCTCGAATCCTAACTTTTTCTATGGCCTCATCTACAACCTCCCCACCGGTGGAGGCAATCCCGGCCCGCAGGCCAGCCAAATCGCCGGCCTCACCACCAACTACTCGCGGCTCACGCTCAGCCTCACGGCCGCCACTACCGCCCTCACCAGCGGCGGCGCGACGGGCCTCGTGGACTTCTACGACCGCCTCTTCTGCGCCCACCAAATGAGCACCGACACCCGCAACGCCATCATCACCGCCGTGAACGGCATCACCGGTGACACGGAGAAGGTGCGCACCGCCCTCTACCTCGTCATCAACTCGCCGGACTATCTCATTCAGCGCTGAGCGATCTCTACTTCCAACATTCAACTCTCCACCACCATGAACCGTCGCCACTTCCTCTCCCGCACCATCGCCACCAGCGCGGTGGCCAACACGCTCTTCCACCTCCGCGGTATCGGCTCCGCCATCGCTGCGGGCGGCAGCAGCATCACCGGCTACAAGGGACTCGTCTGCCTCTTCCTCAAAGGCGGCAACGACGCCAACAACACCATCATCCCCGTCACCGGCGCCAACCGCACCGCCTACGACGCCGCGCGCGGCATCCTCAGCATCACTCCCGCTACACTCGCCAGCACCGGCATCACCCCAGCGACCTACAGCGACGGCAACACCTACGCCTTTCACCACAAGCTGCCGAAGCTGCGGCAGCTCTTCAATACCGGCGACTGCGCCGTCGTGGCCAACGTCGGCACGCTCGTCGCCCCCATGAGCAAAACCGACTACACGAACCACACCGTCGCCGCCCCGCCGCAGCTCTTCAGCCACAGCGACCAACAAGTGCAGTGGCAGAGCAGCGTGCCGGATAAACCCTTCACCAACGGCTGGGGCGGACGCCTCGCCGATCTGCTCAACGTCTGGAACACCGACCTCGGCGCGCAGATCAGCATCAGCATGACGCTCGCCGGCGCGAACAGCTTCCAGGTCGGCAGCAGCACCGTGCAATACGCCATCACCACCAGCGGCAGTGTCAGCTATCACGGCTACGGCACCAACTACGCCTCCGCATTCAAAGTCGGCGCGACCCAGGCTGACAAACTCAATCCCGATCCCACCGACTACTCCACCACCGCCGAGGGCAAACGGATGCAGGCCTTCCAGACCATCATGAACGCCGGGCGCACCAACCTCCTCCAGAGCAGCTATGCCGATACCCAAAAGCGCGCCTACGAAAAGGACATCCTCCTCGCCAGTGCCATCAGCGGCGTCACGCTCACCACCGTCTTCCCCACCACCAGCACCGGCCAGCAGCTCCAGATGATCGCCAAGCTCATCGCCGCGCGGAACACGCTCTGCCAAAAGCGCCAGATCTTCTACGCCGAGCTCAGCAGCTTTGACACCCACGACAACCAAGCCAGCACCGGCGCTGGAGGCCACGAGGTTCTCCTCACGGAAATGGACGACGCCGTCAAAGCCTTCTACGACGCCATGGTCGAGCTGGGCCTGCAAAACGAAGTGACCCTTTTCACCAGCAGCGACTTCAGCCGCACGCTCACTCCTAACAAGACCGACACCACCGGCGGCAGCGATCACGCATGGGGTGGCCAGGCCCTCGTCATCGGCGGAGCCGTGGCCGGGAATAACATCTACGGCACGATGGCCAACCTCACCGTCGGCGGCCCCTCCGACGTGGACACCACCAACGCCCGCGGCCGCTACATCCCCACCACCAGCGTGGACGAATACGCCGCCACCATCGCCAAATGGTTCGGCGTCGGCCCCACGGAACTCGCCACCGTCTTCCCCAACCTCGGACGCTTCGCCCACCCCGACCTCGGCTTCCTGAGCTGACCGCCCTGGAAGTTCCAACGATGGCGAGCCTCCAGCGCGGCCATAGGTGGCGGAGCGGAGAATGGTGGTTCATGACACTCATTCCATCTGGAAAGATCCGGCGGCGTTGCAGAGAATTTTCGTCCACTGTGAAGGTGGGCAGGGCGGGTTGGAGTTCGGGCTTTAGCCCGTCTCGCATCTCTAGCGCAGCGGCCTAAAGGCCGAACTCCAACGGCCAGGCGACCACTTCGCCCATCCCGGCTCTGGACGCCACCATCACCGCCTTCGGCCTCAATGCGCAGAACCGCTTCACCTTGAACCATGAGCGCGCTGGTCGGCGAAACCTGCGATACGAACTCCGCCCCTCCCCCGACCTCTAGGACTGGAGCACCATCGAAGGCATCTACCGCGCCACCATCGGCAGTGCATTCGGCACCTACAACTGGACCGTCGCGCCTCTCTTCCTTTGTTTCATCTGGATCGTGTAACGGAATCAGGATGAGCACTGCTGTTCCGGCAGCCAACATCTGCGGAAAATGTTGTTGCTAGCGCAGAGACTTCGGGCATGGAGGCGGTAATGGATTTCCCCACCACTCCCTAGACCATTCTGGCCGAAGCCACACTGCACGGCGATGCAACCGCCGCCGCCGCTTTGGAAAAATTCTACGTGCGCTACCACCCGCCAGTGCTGGCAGTGGTGATCGCACGGGGGATGAACAGCGAGGAGGCGCGGGACATCAGCCAGTCGTTCTTTCTGCACCTCATGGAAAAAAGCACCCTGCGCCGGGCAGAGCGGGAGCGCGGGCGCTTCCGCAGTTTTCTCTACGGCGCGCTGCGGCACTACATGGCGGATGACTATGACCGGAATACAGCCGCCAAGCGCGGCGGTGGCGCGGTAGTGCTGCCGCTCAATCCTCAAGACAGCAGTGCCGGCCCTGCCAACGAGGACGACACGCATCAGTTCGACCGCGCATGGGCGATGGCCATCCTGGCGCGGGCGATGGCGGATGTGCAGGCCAGCCTGCCGCCGGACGTCTTTGCCGCGGTGAAGGCCTTTCTTCCCGGCAGTCAGACCCCTCCCAGCGGGGCCAGTGCGGCAGCGGCGGCGGGCCTGAGCGAGGAGGCGCTGCGCAGCCGCATCGCGCGCGTCCGGCAGCGCATTCGCAGCTTCATCCGCGCGGAAATCAGCCGCACCGTGAGTGCCCCGCACGAAATAGATGAGGAAATGGCGTGGCTTTTCCAGGTGCTGGCCCGCGGCTGAACGCAGCGCGATTTTTTTCCTGCCACAAACGAAGCGCGTTTCCTGAATGCCCCTGATGCCCCCTGCCGATACCTGCCCCGACTGCGGCGCGCCGCTCTCCGCGGCGATGGCCGGCCTGTGCCCGCATTGCCTCTGGGCCGACAGCATGGCTCCGGCAGGCGGCGACGATTTCCTGCCCGGCTACCGTCTCGGTGAAGAAATCGCCCGCGGCGGCATGGGCATCGTCTATCGCGCGGAGCAACAGGAACCGCAGCGTGCGGTAGCGGTGAAAATGCTGCGCCCGCACCTGCTGGAGCAGCCGAGCATGAAGGAACGCTTTCGCCAGGAAGCCAGCGCCGCCGCCGCGCTCCAGCATCCGGGCATCCTGCCTGTCTATGAAGTCGGCGAAAGCGACGACATCCCCTGGTTCACCATGATGCTCGCGGAAGGCGGCACCCTCTCCGCCCGCCAGGCGCAGTATTCCGGCCAGTGGCGCGAGACCGCCCTGCTCATGGCCCACCTCACCCGCGCCGTCGGCCACGCTCACGAGCGCGGCGTGCTCCACCGTGATTTGAAGCCGGGGAACATCCTCTTCGATGCCGCCGGGCGCGCCTACGTCTGCGACTTCGGGCTCGCCAAAGTGGCCACCGCCGGAGACACCACGCCGGACTGGACCCTTAGCGTGCAACTCCTCGGCACCCCGCACTACCTCCCGCCCGAAGTCGCCGCCGGCACGCTCAAACAAACCACCACCGCCGGCGACATCTACGCCCTAGGTGTGATCCTCTACGAACTCCTCGCCGGTCACCTCCCCTTCGATGCGGAGAACATCCCCGCCCTTTTGCGCAAGATCGCGGACGAAGAGCCGTCCACGCCCGTGCCCCGTCGCTCCGAGACGGGTTCAAACAACTGCCGCAGGCACACTCTAGAACACGCAGCGCGTCCTGTTCACGCAACGCACTACCAATTGAAGTGCGGCTATCGCCGTTCGTTAGAACCTGTCTCGGAGCGACAGGCCACAGGCGCTCCGCCCGCGGACCTCGCCGCCATCGCCATGAAGTGCCTGGAGAAATCCCCGGCCCGCCGCTATTCCTCGGCTGCCGCGCTGGCGGATGACCTTGACGCCTGGCTCGCCGGAAAACCCGTCACTGCCCGCCGCCTCACTCGCCGGCAGAAGTTCGGGCGCTGGGTGCGGCGCAATCCCCTGGTCTCGGGGCTGGCCGCACTTCTCGCCCTCTCACTTCTCATCACCGCAGTGCTCATCGCCGGAAAAAACGCGAGCCTCACCAGCGCGCTCAACACGTCCCGGCAACTGACCAGCGAAGCCCTCACGAATCTCGGTGAATCTCACATCAGCGAGGCCCGGCTGTGGCGTGGCAGCGTGAGCCTCGGTCAGCGGGAAAATGCCATCGCCCTGCTCCAGCGCGCGGCAATGGAGCAGGCGGACCCAGCCCGTCTCGCAGTCACTGCCGCGGCGGCGCTAGCCACGCCGGACCTGCGCATCGTGCATCGCTGGCCGGTGGTGCCGGATACCCGCCCCGTGCTGTCTCCTTCCTTCCAGCTCTGGACCGTGGAGGCCGCCATGGCCACGGCCCAAAACCCGTTCCGCGACAACCTGCCGCCTGGCGTGATCGTGCGCCGCCTGGCGTGATCGTGCGCCGCCTCGCAGACAACTCCGTCTTCGCCACCTTCCCCGCCCGGGGCGAACTCCGCGTCCGCCGCGCCTTCTTCGCCGGCGATCAATTCCTCGCCGTCCACTACGATGACCTCAGCGGCCAAGTCTTTGATCTGGAAAAGCAGGCCACCGTCCAGGAATGGCCGGCCACTCCCGGCACCGAGTTGTGGGGCCTCGACTCCGGGGCCACCCGCCTCCTCTTCACCACGGAGCAGGGCGTGGTGGTGCGGCCCCTTTATCCGCCTAGTCCTGACATCTGGCTGGCGGAGAGCCGGGGCATGACGCGCGCCGCCTTCTCGCCGGACGGGCAGAAAGTTGCCGCCCGCCGCTCCGGCCAGGTGGCCGTGTGGGATGCGGCCACCGGTCAGCGGAAAATGGTGCAGAACATCAGTTCCAGTCTCAACGGGCTGGCCTGGTCGCCGGACGGCCTGCGCCTCGGGTTGCTCTCCAACGGCGGCTTCGTCATCAGTGCCCGCGACGGCAGGACCATCGGTCAGAACCGTGAGAACGAAATAACCGCCACCACCATCATGCTCGGCCCGCGCTTCTTCGCCGCCAGCGCCGCGCCGGACTCCATGCTCACCGTGTGGGACTCGCGCAGTGATATGACCATCCTCCGCGCCACCTCCTCGT
>JAYVJI010000605.1:0-1518 GCA_043769435.1 Verrucomicrobiota bacterium | reverse complement strand
ACTGGAACCCCGGCAGGTGCAGTCAGGTCAACCCCTGCATACACGCTGTAAGGAGGTGCGCCGCCAGGATTTGCCGGCGCTGCCTGCCAGCCCGCCTTTTTGTCCCACATGGCCGGCGACGCAGTGGCGCTAGCTATTTGCAGAGCATCGCCGCCGCCGCGAGTGGACGGATACCAAGTGTCGTTGTAGGTGAAATCCAGGATAGGAATGTTATAACCAGGAATATCAAAGCGGACACGCTCCCCGCTGTTGTCCAGCTTGGAAGTATAAACACCCGCCACCGCGACGGCAGGGAACTGGGCGGTAAACTTTGCCTGATTCTCCACGATCACCAGCGAAGCCCCAGCTTCCAGAGTCGTTGCCGCAGGAAAAGTGAATACGATGCCATTCTTGAAAGTAACCCCGGAAAGGTCCAGCTTCACTGGGGTGCCGAAGAGGTCACTAACATTCCGGAATTCAACATATTCCGACTGCGCAGTGCTGGTTGGGAAAAACATCAACTCAGTGACCCTGAGAAAGTTGAGCAACTCGAGCGCCCCGTCCGGCAGCGATGCATTGGTATAGCCCGGAGTGGGAGGTGCCAGCGAGGCGAAGGCTCCGGTGCCATCGGGAACCCGCCCTGTGCTGACATCCCGAAACTGCGGCAACGTCTCGGCCCGATCCACGATGGTGCCATTGGCGCCCAGCAGAGCGACGCTGCCAGTTGAAGCGCTGATGTTGAATGGCAATTCACGGGAATTACCAAGAGTCGCGGCGCTGCCCATGGCTTCAAACTCCACGAATCCACCAGCGACCATAAAGCTCAGTGGGGGTAGCACATGGCGCGCCGGATAATTGATGTGGTCATCCGTTAGGACCATGCCGCCGAGAGCGACGGGCTGAGCTGAGCTGTTATAGAGTTCAATAAAATCATTGGCCGCACGATAGTCTGCATTCCCCAGCCATTCATTGATGCGCAGACCTGAGGGCGGGGCCAGCACAGCAACGGCGGTGTTGGCAATTCCCACAGTGGGTGTACACAATGACCATGTATCAAGCGCGGCCCCTGTCCGGCCCACGCTGAGGTTGGCAGGCTGCAGACCGTATGTGACCTCGTCAACGAGAGCCTGCCCACTGGCTGGCGGGTTGTAGAGCTGCAGAACTCCACCATCGTTATCTAGGCCGAATCCTGTATGCGTGCCGGGAGTGAGGGCAGAGTCGGCGTAGATGACAAGGCGGGCACCGGCAGCAATGATGGATCCTGCGGGGAACACGTACTTCGCTTTTACCAGCGGATCATCCGTCAGACTCATGCCGGTTAGGGTGAGCGTGGAGACGCCGGTGTTATGAAGTTCGATGACATCAGGAAAGGTTCCGGAGTTGTTGTGCGCGGTCACGTTGTTGGCAAGGATTTCACTGATAAACAGCGACCCATGCGTGGAGTTGACGGTGGCATTTGAAGTGCCCGCCGGAGGGGTAGTAGCACCGGAGCCTATCAGCCCCAGTAGGTAGGTGCGGCGCAGCCGGGTGAAGTCCTTG
>JAYVJI010000604.1:0-4801 GCA_043769435.1 Verrucomicrobiota bacterium | reverse complement strand
ACGCCCAGCAATTCGCGCAATTCCTTAAAAAAATGGATGCCGTGAAAGACCCCGACGGCAACTCGCTGCACCACAATTCCATGATCGTCTACGGCGGCGGCAATGGCGACCCCAACCGCCACAACCACGACAACCTCCCCTTCGTCCTCGCCGGCCACGGCGGCGGCACGCTCACCCCCGGACGCTACATCAAACACAGCACCACCCCCTCCATGAACCTCATGCTCAGCATGGCCGACCGCATGGGTCTTTCCGAATTAGAACGCTTCGGCGATTCCACCGGCCGCCTCGCCGACGTCTAAAACATAACCAAAGCGTCTCCTATGAAACCATACGTCCTCCGCTCGCTTGGCCTTGTCGCTTTACTCGGCACCACGTTTTATCTCGGACGACGCACCGCTCCGCACTCCGTTGAGAAAACTGACGGCGGAACCCAATGGGTCGTCGGAGAATCCGCGGGAACACCGACGAAGCCGAGCTTAGCCGGTCTCGGCGGCAAAAGGCAGTACATTTCCCCCGCAAAAAATTGGACTCCACTAACAGGCAGCGCCGACGAATTCCTCAAGCGCTTGTTTGAAGAACCGGGTGTCCACGAAACCCAGTATCTCCTGTATCGTTCCATAGAAGAAGCCTCGCCTCAGCAGTTGAAGGATTGGGCAGCGGAGTTGGCAACCATCCCAGCGAGTCGGGCATGGCAACCTGAAACCTTCAAAACCATCGCAAAGCGCTGGGCAGAAATCGACGCGACCGAAGCACTCGACTGGGCGCAAAGCTTACCCACAGCGCAAGGCAACATTGCTACCGCCGCCGTCCTCGGCGGCATCGCCGAGGCCGATGCCAGCAAAGCGAGCGCCCTCGCCGAGGCCATACCCTCCGGCCCCGCGAAAAACGCTGCCCTCATCGCCGTGGCAGATGTCCTCCGCAAAACCGATCCCGCAGGCGCGATCAAATTGTTAGGCGATGCGAATTCTTACGATGCGCAACGCGTCACCAGCGAAGCCTTCGCGACATGGGCGGCTTCAGATCCAACCTCCGCCGCAGCGGCCGCAGCCAAGATGCCGATGCTACAGGGAGAAAACCGCTCAATGTACAGCGTATACCAAAGCTGGGCACTCCAAGACCCTCTTACAGCTCTGACCAGTGCGGGCGGTCTGCCGCCCGGTGAAAAGAAAGATACCGCCATGAAAGCCTCCCTCGCCGCATGGGCTCAGCGCGACCCAGATGCTGCGCTCGCCCACTGCAAGGCACTCCCAACCAAGGATCAGACCATCGACAATTTAGGTTCCGTCCTCGCAGTCTTCGCAAAATCCAATCCCCAAAAAGCGATCGCCGCTCTTGAGGGCCTGCCCGCTAAGACCCGCATCGACAGCATCCAATCGTTGGCCAGCGGTTGGGCCGCCTCCGACCTCGATGGAGCCTTGGCATGGGCCAACGGCTTGAAAAACTCCAAAGAAAAATCCTCCGCCATGAGCGGCCTCTCCAGTGAACTCGCAAACCTTGAACCCGCGCGGCGACAAGCCATCATCGACAGCCTCCCAAGTGGCAAAGCCCGCAATGATTTTGTCGGACAACTCATCAACCAGACCGGCTACCAAGATCCGATCGGCGCGGCAAAAATGATCGAAGCCGTCGAGCCTCATGCCAGGCAACAAATCTTGAACAGCGGAAGCCTGATGTATTACCTGAGCAAATCGGATCCTGAAACGGCGTTTCGGCTCGCGGCATCATTGCCCGGAAGACACAACCACTACCTTGGGCAAAGCCTCGCCGAGATCGCCGCTAGTGATCCTGCTCGTGCTGAAAAATTGGCAATGCAATTAGACCCCGAACAGCAAAGAAACGCCCTGCCTTCTCTCTATGGTAAGTTAGCTGTAACCGACGGGCCCGGCGCTCTCGCCAAAGCGCGAGCCCTTGCCGATGGGGCCACACGAGCAAACGTCCTCTCTTCCATTTTCAGTGGTTGGGCGTCGTCAGATGCGGATGCTGTCCTCGCATGGGCAAATCAAGCCACCGACCCGACTGAAAAAAACAACGCCTTCACTAGCGCCCTAAACTACAAAGCAGAAATGGATCCAACTGGAGCTGCTAAGCTTGCCGATACCTATTTGCGATCACTCCCCGCTGATTCGCAAAATTCGTCAGGCCATGGACTCGCCAATAGTGTGGGCACCGCTCTCTTTCAGGACAATCCCCAAGATGCCGCACGTTGGGTTACGAATCTACCATCGGAAGAATTGCAGAAAATCGCCGTCTCAAACCTAGCCAGCAATTGGGTGAACTCAGACCCAGCAGAAGCCAGCGTGTGGATTCGCAGCTTACCCACGGGCTCATCCAAAGACGGTGCGATCAACCAACTCATCGAAGGCATTGTCAATTCCGACCCCACCAGTGCCTTGGCATGGGCCGGAAGCATCAGCGATGAAAGCACGCGAAGTGGCCAAATGCAGAACGTCTTTCACAACTGGCTAGCCAACGATAAAGCCGCCGCGCTAGCAGCCCTCAACGCCGCTCCCATGGACGAAGCGACCAAAGAATCCCTCCGCCAACGAGCCGCCGTTCAGTAGAGGTCCGGAGCGGTGCGTCGTCCGAGATAAATGGTGGTGACCAGCAAGGCGAGGAGGCCAAGCGAGCGGAGGATGATTGTTTTCATAGGAGACGCTTTGGTTTAGAATAGAATAGAATGGATTTTCACGCTAAAGGACAGGCTTTTAATAGATTGGCGATGAGAGATTGAATGGCGTGTTGATGGAGCACTTTGAGGATTTTTGACATGTCCCCGACCCAAGCACATTGACGGTGCCTCGACGGGAACGGTTTTCCATCCGAAAGTGGTGCACTTTGAAGCCTGAAAAGTGATTATCAGGTGGTGCATTTTGGGTGATCGCCGACACCCAGCCTTTGGAGCGCAGCAGCGAGTCCTGCCGACGGTCCGCCCTTCCTTTCCTGCGGCCTGCAGTCGCTCAAGGGCTGGGCTGAACCAGTGGAAGTGTTCTCCCCTGTTGGCTAAGGGACACGTCCGTAAATTAACATCCCATTCTGCTGGTCGTTTATTTCTGGCCGGGTCCCTAATTCCTAGTTCCTGATTCTCCGGCGGCGCAGCGTGAAGGCCGCTAGGGCTACGCAGGCGGTCATGGCGCTTCCAGGTTCAGGAATGGCTTTCAGTATCAGGCCGCTGAGGACCGATTTGCAGTCGATGTTTGCAAAGCCAGGGACGCTGCCACCGTTGAGCCTAAAAACGTGAGTTGAACCCCTAAAAATCGCTCAAACCTTACGCCAGTGAGCCTTTACGGCAGGCTGCCCCTTCACCTTTTGGGTCAACTGCGGAGCAGTTGGATTTTCTCTCTGGTGGCCGGATGCAGCGGATTTCCCCATTTGGACTCACGTTTTTAGGTTGAGCCCGGGGCAACGCCTTGGAATCCCAGGAGAACCGGGTCGCAACGTCCCGCAAGTGCGTAGAAATGTGGGGTCACTTGGCTTCGTTGAGTTTCATCCATGAATGCCATCCGCCACTTCCTACTCCCTGCCGCAGCGCTTTCCCTGACCGCCGCAGCGTTTGTTTTTGCCGAAACCCGGGACTCGCCCGCTGCTGCTCACGAGCCCGGCATCACGATCCCAGAGGAGGGTTTTGTATCTATTTTCGATGGCCAGTCACTCAAGGGCTGGCACGTGAGCGCTAAGTCAGGCCACTCCGGGACCAGCAAGCATGAAAGCGGCGGGCGCTGGGTGGTGGAAAACGGAGCTATTACCGGCAGTCAGGATGTCCCGGGAAATGGCGGGCTGGTGATCACGGATGAGGCCTATGGCGATTTCGAGGTCGCCCTGGAAATGAATAACGACTTTGGTCCGGATAGCGGGCTCTTTCTACGCAGCAGCGAGGACGGCAAGGCCTGGCAGGCGATGATCGACTACCATTCCGGAGGGAATCTCATGGGAATCTACGGGGAAGGACTAGGAGGGAAACCACACGTCAGGAACTACAGCTTTAAGGATAAAGTGACGGAGATCGATCCCCGTCCGACTGGTGTCCCGCCGACGGCCCTGCCGGTGTTGCCGGCTGCATGGCCTTACTTCTGGCGGGCCGGCCAATGGAATGAACTGCGTGCGCGCATCGAGGGAAATCCTCCGCAAATCACGACGTGGATCAACGGCGTCAAAATCATGGAATGGAAGGAGACGGAAACGCGGCATCAGGAGCGGGGTGGCATCGCCCTGCAAGTCCACGGCGGGGGGGACTTCACCCGACAATTCGTCCGCTACCGGAATGTCCGGGTGAAGCGGTTGAATGGAAAGTGACCTCCCTATTGTCCACTTCAGGTGCGAAGAAATAGTCCGCCTGGCAGCGGCGGAATCAAGATTCAGGGGAAATGAAGAAACAGAACCGCGAGCTTGCCATTTCAACATTCCTGGTCCAGACGAAGCCAGTGGAAAACCTTGAATATGACGTGGTGATAATGGGAGGGGCGCTGGCGGGAGCCAGTGCGGGCCTGTTGTTGCTGCGGGATCGCCCGGGAACGCGTGTGCTGATCATTGAGCGCGGGGAGGCATTTGATTTCAAGGTAGGCGAAAGCACGTCAGAAGTGGCTGGTTATTTCCTGAGCCGGGTGCTGAACTTGGGCGGCTGGCTGGGCCGCGAGCAGATCGCTAAAAACGGGCTGAGGTTCTGGTTTAACAGCGGCGGCAATGAAGCCCTGGAAAAATGCGTGGAAATAGGGCCGCGGCTCCAGGTCCGGCTGCCGGCGTGGCAACTGGACCGTTCCCGGCTGGACGCTCATGTGCTGGAGTTGGCTGTGGAGGCGGGGTG
>JAYVJI010000603.1:0-9631 GCA_043769435.1 Verrucomicrobiota bacterium | reverse complement strand
CGGGGAGCCCGGGGAGCCCGGGGAGCCCAGGGAGCCCGGGGAGCCCGGGGAGCCGGATGAGCGGGAGAAGCCGCATGTTTATGTGTCACGGGCTTGCATTTCTGCCGGCCCTCCGTCAGTCGCAGGTGGATGATAAATAACAGATTGCCATTTGAGGCATGGATGCAGGAGGCGAGGTCCGCTGTGGATGCCGCGCTTGAGAGGTTAGTGCCCTCTGCTGCGACGGCCCCGGCCAGCTTGCATGCCGCCATGCGGCACAGCCTTTTCGCGGGGGGGAAGCGTTTGAGACCGCTCATCACCTTGGCGGCGTGTGAGGCCTGCGGTGGCGACCCGGCCGCTGCCTTGCCCGCAGGCTGTGCAGTGGAATGCATTCACACGTATTCACTCATCCATGATGACTTGCCCTGCATGGATGACGATGATTTTCGCCGCGGGCGCCCCACCTGCCACAAGGTTTATGGTGAAGCAGTCGCGGTCCTGGCCGGAGATGCCCTGCAGCCGCTGGCTTTTGAAATCCTGGTGCATGGCGCGGATGGAAGAACGGACATGATCCGGGAACTGGCTGTGGCGGCTGGATCCCGGCATCTCATTGCCGGACAGGTGCTGGATTTGGAAGGGGAGGGGCGCATGGTCAGCATGGAGGAACTGCGTGCCATTCATGAGGGGAAAACCGCGGCCCTGCTCACTTGCTGTTTGCGGCTGGGCGGCATGGCAGCAGGGGCCTCCGCAGCGCAACTGGACGCCCTCACCAGGTTTGGAAACGCCGTTGGTCTCGCCTTTCAGGTGATAGACGATATCCTGGATGTGACGCAGTCCTCTGATAAGCTGGGCAAGACGGCCGGTAAGGACGTGGCTGCGGGAAAGAGCACATATCCAGCCATCATGGGGCTGGAAGCTAGCAAGGCAGAAGCGGCCCGGCTGACCACCGAGGCCCGGGAGGCTCTCTCTGTTCTCGGGGACCGTGCGTTCCGCCTGCATGAAATCGCGGATCACCTGCTAGCCCGTGACTTTTAGCAGAAGTGTTAGTCAGAAGAGCCCCCGGTTCCTCCGTTTTCAGAAGTTGCCTGACGCGCTGGACGTCAGCGCTGGGGTGTGCATGTGACAGGATGAACTTGCATCGTGTCCTCGCGTCTATTTTTCTTTGCACTGCTCAGCTCCATCAGCTCCATCAGCTCCACGCAGGGCCGGAGTCTGGCTCTGCGCCTGCCGTTACGGTGCCACCGGTGTCATTGAAGGCTGATCCGTTCTACAAAAAACACATTGCCCCTGGCGGATATCCCATCTTGGCCTCAGAGAAAGTGAGTGATTTTGCCTTGAAGGAAGCGGCCTATCTGGTCGATCTCATGCTGGCTAGGCGACCTGACGTGAGGGCCGCTATGATTGCCGGTGGCTCCCGGCTGTGCATCATAGGGGCGACGGAATTCACCACGGATCTGCCGGGCTGGGATATGATGACGCCCCGGGACTACTGGGACGCCCGCGCGCGGGGAATGGGTGGATCAGACACGGATCCACTGTGCAGCTGCGGTGAGGAAAATCTGCTGGGTTTTTCCGGGGACCCCTACTCCACGGAGAGTATTTTTATCCACGAGTTTGCTCACAATATCCATCTGGTGGGCATGAAGCGGATCGACGCGAAATTTGATGACCGGGTGCAGGCAGCCTATCAGTCCGCGGTGTCGCGGGGGCTTTGGAAAGGGAAGTATGCCGCCGTGAATCATTGCGAGTACTTTGCCGAGGGGGTGCAGTCCTGGTTTGACAACAACCGGGAAAATGATCACGATCACAATCATGTGAACACCCGTGCGGAACTGCTGGAGTATGACGCAAAGCTGGCTGATCTCTGCCGGGAGGTGTTTGGTGACACGGTGCTGAAATACACAAAACCTGCTACCCGGCTGACTGCTCACATGGAGGGATATGATCCGGCCAAGGCACCCGTTTTTGCCTGGCCGGAGCGGCTGGACAAGGTGCGCGGGGAGATCAAGGAAGGCGCCCAAAAGCGGAATGATGACGCGCAAAAGGAAGCTAAGCCTAACTAACTAACTACCTACCTAACTGATCCCGGCGCAAATCGCGATAGGTGCTGAGCTGCTGCTGCGACGGTCCAGGGTGGGGCGGGCTCCTAGCAATGGAGTCAGGATTGCCATGACAGAGCGACTGCGGCCTCATGTACAGCCAGCGAGACGCGTCCGTTGGATTGCAGCAGGATGCCTGCCGAGCCCGGGCATTCGAAGGCACGGATGACGAGGGCCACAGCAGCGGTGGCCTCTGTGATCAGCTTTTCTTTCACGGCGAGGCGGCAAAGTCCGGCCATGAGAAATGCGGGGGGATGGGGTGGTTTGCTGCGGGCGGCGCAGGCTTTGAGCGGCCATGCACCAGCTCTGATGACGGGGCAGGTTTGTCCGGGGGCGCAGGCCCGCAGCAGTGATGGCAGGTCCAGAGGAGGCGCTGTGGCAGATCCATAACGCAGCGGTGCCGCGAAGGCAGCCATGATCGCGCCAGCAAGTGTGTCACCTCTGCCCGGCGACTGCCACACCCGCTCAGCCATCCGTTCCAGGCCGGGTGTTGGCAAGATGAGGATTGCAGCGCAGGCGGCACGCAGTGCTTCCGGCAGGACGGGTTGCTTCTGTCTGGAAACGAGCACTAGCACGATGGGGACGGCAGGCAGGCTCCGGGCCAGCTCCGCGCACTCATTCACCAGCGGTTCCATTTCAGCCCCAGTGGAAAACAAAAACAAACCCGACAGACCTCCGGCGTACCAGGCTGCTGCCATGGACTGCCGGGCGGCAGCTGTGGCGGCAGCGGGGTTTGTCTGAAGGCCGGCCCGGGGCCAGTGCCGCCCGTCCACTTCACTGAAAAAAACCTGCCAGCTGGCACTGGGTTCATGACGCAATGGCCGGCCCTGCTGCGGATGGATGGCGTGCTCCCGGCAGAGTGACTCGATGAAGGCCCCCGCAGCGGCGTCCCCTCCAGCATCCGTGCTGAGGATCGCGCAGGCGGGAGGAAACAATTCACGATTCGGCGCAGCGGCCCCGGGCGGCAGCGCACCCGGATGCCAGACCGGGGCGGACTGGATGCTGAGCGTGACGGGCAGCCGCGGTGGCAGGGAAAGGGCAGCGCTCCAGCCCATACGTATCCGGTCATTTGGGTCCTGCCGCTTCCACCAAGCGGAGTCTCCTCCTGCCAGCTCGCAGATCTGCCATGGGACGAGCATGTCATTGAGCGCGCCGGTCAATCCCAGCCGTGAGGTCACGCGGTCCAGTCCGGAGGTGAAGAGATCCCTCGCTTCGATCAGCTTTTCCGGCGAAACTGTCAGGGCCGCATCACAAAGCAAACGCATCCAGTCGTCCAGCAGATCAAGCTCGTGACTGGTGCGCTGCCACGCCTCAGCCTTGCGGCGGGGCGACTCCGCCCATGCGGCGTAGGACCCGGCACTGTAGGGCTTCCCTTCCAACGTGCGCAGGGCGGCCTGATCCCCGCGCAGCAGTTCTGTGTCATCCACGCCGGCCAGTTCTCTGAGGCGCGAGGCCTGCCTCATGCTGAGCCGTTGTTTGCGGCTTTCAATCTGCGAAACAACAGACGGCTCCACCCCCATGGCTGTGGCCATGGAGGCCTGGGTGTGCCAGGGCGTGAGGCTCCGCAGTTTTGTTAGCGGATGGCGGTGCTTCGCGGCTTTAGCCATGGGCAGGGCGGAGCTGCCGGGCGTTACTGCCGCAGTATAGAGCCGATCTGAACATCATTCCAGCGGATGGGTCCGGCCTCAGACAACACCGGCGGCGGCGGCGTTCTTCACCTCCTGCTCGCGGCACCACCCTTTGATTTCCAGTTCGTTGAACATCTTGCCGGTGATGCGCCGGAGCAAGCCTTTGAGATTGGCATTATCCAGATCCTGAAGACTGCGGACCGCCTGATCCTTGTACCTCTCCAGCAGCATCAACACACTCTCCACGGCCTCAGGGATGTCACCTTTAAACCGTTCCCGTGCAGTCGCTTCAATTATGTTAGGCCGGGCCACTCCGCCTTCCGGGTTGTCCTCCATACGGTCGTCCAGGTCATCCCGGATTTGATAGGCGATGCCCACAGCTTCACTGAATGCCTCCAAAGGCTCCCGGACCAGATCAAGGCTGCCCGCATGAGCCGCCCCTAGTAGCAGCGCCACGCTGAAGGCTGGCGCCGTTTTTTTGCGGAAGATCTCCAATACCTGACCGGCGTTCAATGGAACCGGATTTCCCTGCCACGCCAGTTCCAGTCCTTGGCCGCGGCAGAGTTCCCGCTGGCCTTCACTGGCGATCATGATCATGGCCGTCATGGCGGTGGCGGGCACCCCACTGGCTGCCAGCAGCCGGTAGCCCTCGCCTATCAGGAGATCTCCGGCATTGAGAGCTGCCGGCACGCCGTACTGACTGTGCAGTGTGGGCTCTCCATACCTTTCTGCATCACCGTCCTCGATGTCATCATGAATGAGGGAGGCCTTGTGAAAACACTCCACCGCCACGGCGATGCGCTGCAGTTCTACAGGCAGGGCGGTGCTGGGGTTATTCCGCAGGGCCTGGCTGACGGCCACGGCCAAGTAGGGACGCCAGCGCTTGCCGGCACGGGCCAGCCACTCACGCGCCATTTCCTCTGCAGGGCCTTCCGCAGGCCCCATCAGCTCATGGAGCTTTTCCTCAGTGAACCAGGCGCGGACCTCGTCATGCAGCGCGTTGAGATTCAGCCGCCTGGTGGTGTCATCGCTGGTCAGGTGGATGTAGTCCCAGACCCAGTCGATGTCCACGGTGGTGTCGATGCAGTCATCCTGCAGCAGGGGCACGGCTACGGAAGGGATGGCCGCTGCCTCCACATACGGAAACGTCCGCTCCAGCACCGGGAGGCAGGAAATGCCCACGATGGCTTCTATCTGCCCGGTCTGGATGAGGCTCATGACCACGGCGCTGCCCTCAGCCACTAGCACGGCGTAGCCGAGCCGCTCGGCTTCGTTTTGGAAATCCTGGATCGTGCACAGCCCGCATTGCTTGCACAGCAGACCGAATTCATCAAACGGGGCCGGGCATTTGCTCTCGATGCGGAGGCACTTGGGCATGAGCAGGAGCCGACGTTCAAATGGTATGCTGGCCAGCGATTCACGCCATAGTTCGTTATTCAGCAGCACGCCTGCGTAGTCGACATACACCGGATCGATCCCTGCTATAGCGATCACGCGGTCGGCATGGACCCGCAGATCCTCCACCGGAAGCGGCGGCACGGGATTCTCCTTTTCCACATAGTCCCGGATGATCGCGAGAAGACGGTCACGTTCCGGCTTCGTCTGTGGAATATTCTTTTTCGGCTGGCGAAACCGGCGCACCGTCAGGGGTATGGGTGGCGGGAGAGACGCTTTGGAAACAGTGATGGCTTGGGCGGGAACGGCGACAGACATGGTTGGAAAATTAGACGGCACTTAGCGCAACGTCTATAGAGCGCAATGAATGATTCTTCACCGCAGGCGCGGCCATGGAGCGGGAAATGGAGAGCGCGGCTCCGCTTGCACTCGCCGCAGCGGAGCGCCATTTCCGCCTCATCATGTCTATTTCCGCACGCTCCACATTGCTAGCCATTCTTCGCCACAAGTCCGTCATGTATGGTGACTTCACGCTCGCCTCCGGCAGGAAGAGTGATTTCTACTGCGATGCGCGGCTCACGACCCTCGATCCCCGTGGAGCTATCGCTCTGGGTGAGGTCGGCTGGGCATTGCTGAAGCAGGAGGCGGCCCGTCTGAAAGTCACACTGCAGGCAGTGGGAGGCCTGACCATGGGGGCGGATCCGGTGGCGCTCGCTCTGGGAATAGGAGCCGCCCGCGATGGCGCTGATCTCCAAGTTTTCTCCATCCGCAAGGCAGTGAAGGCACACGGACGGGGCCGCCTCATCGAGGGGAACTTCAAGCCCGGCGACACCGTGGTGGCTGTGGATGACACCATCACGACCGGCGGCTCGACCCTGGAGGCTATTGAAAAAATACGCGCAGAAGGCGGGACGGTGGCTTTTGCCGTCGTGCTGGTGGACCGGGGTGAAGGAGGGAAGGAAGCCATCGAGCAACAGGCGGGGATCCCGGTCTTCGCGATCTTCACGCGCCAGGAAATTGATGCTGCGACGGCTGCAGACTGAACTGAACGGAACTGAACGGAACAAAGCTAAGCCTCCACCCGCCAAGTCTGCAGCCTGCCCCATGGCGGCCAGATGCCTGCCCTAGGTGAGGGCTGGCCATTGGCACCGGCGATGAAGAGCGTCTTTCCGTCCCCGGTGAACCTCGCCTGGGTGATGCGCTTTTTCGTATCGATAGAGTGAACCAGTACGCCGTCAGCAGCGGAAAACAGCGCGGCATTCCATGTCCCCTGCGCCTGACGTCCAGCCATGATGAAGTGCGTGCCGTCGGGGTGCCATGCCACGGATTCCATCAAGCCAGAGCCGTGCTGACCATCCTTGATTTGATCCACGCGCTCGCGGGTCTGCCATGTCCAGCGCTGCCATGTCATCCGCCCGTTACCGGCCATGGGATCAGTCATCGGCCCCATGCCACAGCAGAGCAGAGTCTTTCCGTCCGGGGAAAAAGATAGACCGTAGATGCCGCCGCAGTAGTGGTGCGTCTTGATGCTACCCCATGAGGTAAATTCCGGCGTCGTCCACTCTGAGACCGGCTTGCCGTCCTGACAATTTTCCAGATCCCAGATGCGCACCCCGCCCATCATGTTAGCGGCAGCCAGATGGCGGCCATCCGGAGTAAAGGCGCAACTGAGCACCGGGGGAGTGTGATCCAGTGCCGCGATGAGGTCGCCACTCAGGGAATCATACACCTTGACCGCCGGCTCGACGGCTGGTGCGGGCTCGTATTTCCATCCGCCGGACAGATACTGGCCGCTCACACTAGCGACTCGGCGGCCATCCGCTGAGAGTGCCAGCTGCCAGCTCCAGAAACCGTGGGCCTGGACCCGCCGCCAGCATTTCCGGGTAGCAGTATCATGCCACAGCAGCGCGCCGTCATAACCGGCAGTGATCAGTGTGCGCCCATCCGGCAGCAGGACCGCGCCGCTGGCGAAGGAACTGTGCTTAGCCTGATACGGCTCCATTTTTCCGCTGCCCGGCTCGACATTCAGCACCGCGCCGTCAGCACAGGCCACGCAGGCCAGACTGCCATCTGCAGAGATGGCCAGGCCCAGCGCCCCTGCCGGCAACACGTGATTTTTAGAAAGTGTTAGTTTCATGCGAGCAGTTCGCTGATTGGCGCAGCCTTGTTTTCCACACGGTGAAAGGTCGGCATCCCCGGCAGGTCATACTCCGCATGAGGATCGATGCCCAGCGCGGTGAAGATAGTCGCGAAGAGGTTCTGCTCGCTGTAGGGTCTCTCGATGACATCCACGCCGTCAGCGTCTGTGGCGCCCGTCACCACTCCCCGCTTCAGCCCGCATCCGGTCATCATCATGCTCCATGCGTTAGGGTAGTGGTCCCGGCCCCGCGCTGGATTCATCCACGGCGTCCGCCCGAACTCCCCCATCGCGATGACCAGCGTGGAGTCCAGCAGGCCGCGGCTTTCCAGATCATTGACTAGGTGGAAAAGCACGCGATCAAGCTCCGGCACCAGCATTTGATGGATCTCATGCTGAAAGACATGATTGTCCCAGTTCATGCCATTCGCTACCATCACAAAAGGTGCCCCGTTCTCCACAAGATGGCGGGCCATGAGCGCGTGCTGTGCAAAACTGCCCGGGCCGTAACGCTCGCGGTCCGCCGCCGGCAGCTTCAGCACGTCAAACAACCCGGCACTGGCCGACATGCCTTTCAGGCGTTCAAAGGCTGCATTCTGGCTGCGGGCCACAGCGCTGCCGCGGTCGCGGTCGTGCTTGGCTGTCAGGAAACGGCGCAGCGTTTCCCTGGCTTCCCGGTCATGCTGTGGGATGGCATCTCCAGCCACATTCAGCGCCTGCGTATAGTCTCCGCCCAGTCTCACCGGAGCGTGTTCCGCCCCCAGCCAGCCAGCCCAGTTGCCTGCTTTGAAGGATTCGAACTCGTTCCCGCCGGGAATAGGATCCAGAAAAATAAAGTTAGGGATTTTGGCATCAAGCTGGCCGATGGCCTGCGAAAGCGAGCTGCCGAGAGTCGGTCTGGTAAAGCCCGCGCGTTCTGGATTTCCGCGTTGGAGCAGATTGATCGCCTGGAGGTGCTCAGTCTGGGCCGTCTTCATGCTGCGCACTATATTCAGCCTGTCTGCGATACTGGCACAGCGTGGCATCAATGAAGAAAAATGCACGCCGGGAATCGTCGTGGGGATGCTGTGGAAAGGTCCACTGGATGGACGGCCAGGCTTAGGGTCCCATGTTTCAAACTGGCTGGGCGCTCCGCAAAGCCAGAGCAGGATGCAGTGCTTTTGCGCCTTCTTTGTCTCTTCCGCGAAGACCGGGTTATGAAACAATCCGGTGAAGCTCGCGGCACTGGCCGCCGCCGTCCCCGTGAGCCCGCGCAGAAAGAGCCGACGATGCAGCACATGATCTCCGGGCGTGCAGGATCCGGGCGGCGGTGGTGTCGGTGAAGCGCTGGGATTCATGGTGCAGTCAGGAATTCAGCCCCCGTCATCAGCGCCCACAGCAAGTCGCGCGCGGCGGTCTCCCGGTGACCGGCTGCGGTGTTAGTGAACGCCAGCGCCGCCCCGGCTTCCTCCGCATCTGGCTCCCGGGCCAGCACCGCCACAAACGCTGCGCGCACCATGGCCGCAGCGTCCGGCAGAGCCGCTAGGCGACTGGACAGGGAGCCCTCCACTGGATGCAGCAAAGCAGTCAGGGCCGGCGCAGTGCTCAGAAACTGAGCCTGCTGAAACGTGGCATTGTACTCACGTGGCATCACCTCTGGGATAGCCGCCACCGTCGCCCGCCGCAGCGTGTCATCACCCGGCGGCATCCCGGCAGCCACCCGCCATGAGCGGGAGATCTGCTCCGCCATGAGTGGACGTTCCGCCCCGGCGGCAAACCATTCCGCAGCACCTGCTCCACGCTGCAGCGCGTAGACGCGGGTGAGCACCAGCCCCCTGACAAGACGCTTCATGTCATACCTACCAGCTGCGAAGTCGAGCGCCAACCAGTCCAGCAGCGCCGGATGGCTGGGGGCATTCCTGGCATTCATTTCATCCGCCGGATGCACGATGCCGCGGCCCATGAAAACCGACCACATGCGGTTCACAAAAGCGCGTGCCAGCAATGGATTGTCCCGCGTGGCCGCCTCTGCCAGGGCCGCCCGGCGGGAAGCTTTGGGCACCTTTGCCTTCCCTGCCTCTTCGTGGTATTTGTCCGCGCTGTCCTCCTCTTTTGCACCGTCCGCCGGGCGCGCTTCCTCCACCGTTTTCCCGGTCAATAATGTGACCACGGCCGGCTGCGATTCCTTTTTCAGATTTGTAAAATTGATGAACCCACCCACCGCAGATTCACCCACCTGCGATGATCCTTCCACGTTTTTGCTCCGGTTGAAAGCCGCCACCAAGCCCCAGTAGTGACCCTGCTTGATCTCCCTGGCTAGGGGATGATCATGACACTGCGCACAGTCTATCCGCGTGCCGTAAATGACCGGGGCCACCGCTTCCGCTATCTGCTGATGCCCGTTCTTTCGCTCG
>JAYVJI010000602.1:0-10489 GCA_043769435.1 Verrucomicrobiota bacterium | reverse complement strand
CTCGGTATTCGCAGTGCAAAAAAAGTGGCTATGGCGTTCTCCCTCTTCGTTGGTGTAGAAAACGTTGAAGTTCTCCGGTTGGAATCAACAGATTTCGATAACGGCAAAAAGTTGTTGAATTCAATAGATGAACTGTTTAGGGGCAGTCCGCGTTATCCCGTTCCGTTAACTGCCGGAGATACCCTAGTATTCTACATTGGCACACATGGTGGTTACGAAGACTATGATGCTCCGATAATCGTCACCAATCTACCTGGAAATGAAAGAGCAGTAGATGCCCAGTACAATGCGAATAATCAAGCTCTTACAAAACCGAGTCGAGCAAATGAATTCCTGAGTGTAAGGCCCAAGGGTGCCCGCGTTACCGATGATCTACTCCGCATTGCCTTCTCTGCCTTGAATCCAACCGCGGACAGTGTAAACAAGCTTTTTTTAATTAACGCGTGTTTTGGTGGCGGTTTTATTGGAACCGTCAATGGTACTGAAGAAAAGGGGGATCTTTCAACGCTTCTAAATACGGCAGTTGGAGCGTCATCAAAGGAAGGTAACTACTCTTATTTCGATTCTTCGACTGATGCGGAATTGTTTTACGCAAAAGCAGTTTTCGAGGCATTGAAAGGTCTTTCCCAACAAGGCGTCACTGAACTTAACTACCAGCAATTCAAACTGGCTGTCCAAGCAAAGGATTCCGTCTGGGAAGGCAGGCTTGGACGAATTTGTTCACTTACGGACGATTGGGGCGCGGAGATTATGACCGGTCCGCAAGAAACAATGTGGCACAAGGGGGACGATTTCCACTGGAATAGTGGTGATACACCAGTATCCCCGTTTTCAGTAACATCACCGAAATCGTCGATTACAAGAATTTCCGCAGGGAATGGAATGGTATTGAAGGCAGGGGGCATTCCAGCAAATCATGACGGCTTTTCCGAGTTGGCTTGGTCCCGACACAGCGGTCCTGGCGTTATCATGTTCGATGATACATCATCGCTCACCAACGGCGCCCGCTTCAGCGCGCCAGGCGAATACGTAATCCGGCTGACTGCTGCCACAGACACCACCAGTCAGAATTTTGATGTGACTGTCCGTTACGGAATGCCTCCAGCGGGGCCGCCTGGGATCATTGGCCAGCACCCTGTCGCCCCAACCGCAACTTCATCTAACACTGGAAACCCAGCACTACAGGCATGGGTAGTGTCCGCAGGGGGTGGCGGGTTGGCAACTACGGGGACCGAGGATGGGGCATTTCTCCACGGAAAACTGCTGGCGGGTGATTTTGATGTTTTTGCGGGAGTTTCCAATTCAGGCAATATTTCGAATCCGGGGGGGAGCCCTGAGTGCCGGTTTGGCCTGATGGCACGGGCGGCAGATGCAATTTCAAATCCATCCGCCAAATCTGCAGCCGCGCTCATGACGGTCGGCCGGAAGCCGGAGGCTCGGTTCCGTGCTGTGGCGGGGGCTGCCGCAGTGACGACGCCGGGGCCAATACTGCCAGCAGATATGTCCTATCTGTTTTGCCGTCTGAAACGCACCGGCAACAGCTATTCGGTTTACTATGCCGATGCCAATCAAGTCTGGCAGCAGGTGGGCGCGAGCCAGGTTCTTGACCTGGGGGAGGCTCCGTTCGTGGGGCTGGTGGCTACGAGCGCAGTGCCGCTACAGCCTGCGACGGTATCGTTTTTTCTAGCTGGAATGCAACTCCCGGCCTTTGTGGGGCCACCTGAGGCGGGGCCTGCCGACGGACCACTGGTGAACGCAGGGCCAGACTTGACCGGCGGCGGTCCGTTCCAGCTTCAGGGGACGGCTGCTCTGGCGGGCAGTGGCCCCAATGCCGGGATTCTCACGACACGCTGGGAACGCAGGGATGATTTTGGGCAGACGGTGGAAATCGTTGATCCATCTGCGCTGAACTCAGCGTTTACCTTGGATACGCCGGGCACTTACACCCTGCGCCTGACGGCGAGCAATGGGTCCGTAACGACCTTTGATGAAATGCAGGTGACGAATACGCGAAGTCCCATCACGGAATGGCGGGCCGCTACCTTTGGGACTCAGGTGAGTGACCCTCTGGTCTCCGGCGACTATGCGGACCCAGACCTCGACGGGCTCAGCAATCTGGTGGAATATGCGATGGGAACCAATGCCCTCGGGGGTGACACTGCCAACCTGAGGGGCACTCCGACAAAATTGAGCTATTCCAGACGAACCAGTGCGACTGATGTCTCCCTGATTGCAGAGCGCTCCGTTGATATGCAGAGCTGGGTAGCGGTAGATGGCATAGAGTCTCTGGAGAGCACCAGCGCGGGCATTTCGGAATACAACATGTATATGCCGCTCCTGTTTGAGGAGGGGAGGTCATTTTATCGTATTCGTGTAGAGCGAACCACGATCCCCGGTGGGCCATAGTGGCGCTCGATCGCTCTGGTCTTCGGAGCTCGGCGAGCCTATTTGGGGCTGCGGTCCGAAGCCGCGTGTTTGATGGGCAAGTTTTGCAGTGCCCGGCCTCTCAGCGGCTGCGATTCCGAAAGCACCCACGAAAGCCACTTCCTTTTCTCATAAACGATGTATCCAGTGAAAAAACAATTATCTATGTCTGGCCTGACAAAATCAATTCTCGGAGTTCTCCTGCTGCAATCGCTGCTCCTCGCCGGTGATCCCCGCGAACTGGAGGCGGCGAAAGCTGCTTCCAAGGAAGCCCGTGCCGCAGCGGTTGAATCTGCGGGCGGGGCTCTACGCATGAAGCTGAGGGAGAGCTACGCCCGGGCCATCGACAAGGAACTGGAGGTCGCAACGAAAGGGGGGAAGCTGGATGAAGCACTCGCACTGAAAGCGGAACGCGAAAAGTCCGGGCAGGCGGAGTTCGTGGTGCCGGCAAAAGACCCTGCGGGGGTGCCGGCAAGCCTGGTGAAGTTGCGGGATATTTGGAGAAAGGAGATGACGCGCATTGAGAAGCTGGAGGCGGCGGCAGGGGCCGTGAAGGATGCGGAATTTGCGGCGCGACTACAGAAACTGGAGACTCAATTGACGAAGGAGAAGCGACTGGAGGATGCGCTGGCCGTGAGGAATGCGCGGCTGGGTTTGGCGGGGGCACCGGCGGCGACTGGAGTTCAAAAAGTGCCGACTGGAGTGGCAGATGGCTATCCGGTGCCATTGGTGAAGCCGGGCCGGCTGTGCGTGGCGGGTTTGCTCAAAGCGGCCAAACCGATCACCATAGAGGCGGCTGCGGCTCACCAGGACTACGTGCAGGTGGTGTGCTATGCGGAGGACCGCTGGGCTGCACTGCGGGCGACCGGGGAGGTGATCACCAGCGGGAGCTTTAGTCATCAGAATGTGGCCTATATGAATGGTTTCAGCGGCACCCTGGCACTGACACTTCGGGACGGCCAGTTTGCCACCAACAGCAAAGCACCGGAATGCCAGCCCCCCAGTGGATCCGGGCCATTCCGGTATGTAACCGTGGGCTATGGGCCAAATTTTCTGGGTCTCCAGAAGGATGGCAAAGCGGTGTGCTGGGGCAAAGGCTATTCCGAGTATGAGAAACCAAAAAGGAACCGGGATGTTGACCGCGTCCCACCCCCAGCGGAGCAGTTGGCGAATGTAAAAGCAGTGGCGGCGGGCTACCAGGAGGACGCGGTGATCACTGCAAATGGGGATCTGCTCTTCTGGACTGTGGATGGGGTAATGCCCAAGGCAAAGAAGGCGGAAAAGCTCAAGCGCTTGATCACAGGGAAGCACTATAATTTTCTGGCGCTGACGGAAAAAGGCGAACTGTTCAGTATTGACGACGAATCCTTAAAAGTAAAAACCGAGCAGGAAAAAGTTGCAGATGCGTGCCTCAATCATGCCTCGCAAAGCGGCTATCTCTGGCAGGGGAGAAATGGGGAGTGGCACATCGGTAGAAGTCCTGTGCCGAACCACGCGAGCCTCTTGAAGGTGATCAAGGACATGCCCGCGGGTCAATTCAGCGCCTGCTTCGGCAAGGATGATGATGACCGGACGGTCACGTGTCCTTGCTGGTTGGTATGGATAGAGCCCGCTGATGGATTTGCTCCACGGGCGGTGCCTGAAATGAAACTGGACTGACGGGGATCAGGGCGACGGGGAACAGCCGGTTGAGTTATTGAGTTGTGGTTCGCTTGTCATTTGTCATTTCACTCCGGCGGAACTCCGGCTGCCTTCACCGCGGAGCCGAAGATCAGCGGGAATCTGGAATCTGGTGGACTGGACGGCGCTATCGACAGTGCCCACTGGTGAGGAGGATGCGGTGAGCATTGAGTTATCCGCCAGTGTGGACCGTGCGGCGAGTCCGCGGATGTTCATGCGGCTGAATGTGCGGCGGGAGTGAGTAACCGGGAGCGTGAAGAATGTGGTTCGGCTGTCTCAGCCGAAGCCAGCATCCTCGTGCCGGGGGTGCGGCTGAGACAGCCGAACCACGGTTCTTCGTCAGTCGCTCGCAGTCAGCGCCGCCCGGCAGTCATGGAGGAACGGTACCGGTTCGCAGATCACGACTTCCTCTGTATAAAAGGGCTGGAGAGCAAGCAAGTGTGCATCGTAGCTGACGAGGTGGCTGGCGGCACCGTTCATGGCGCAAAGCAGGAACATCACGTCGTCTGCGTCCACGGGATAGTGGCGGAAGTGGAAAAAGACCACGGCTACAAGTTCTCCGTGACGGGCAATGGAATGGATGAACGCCTCCACTTCCGCTGCCGGAAAGCCGTGCTGCAGGAGCTTTTCCGCGTACTCAGCAAGAATGTCGAGACTGCACAGAAAGACAAACTCGCGCCGCCGCCAACGGTCCAAGATTTCAAGATTGGGACTGCCGGGGTGACTGCTGCGTTGCGCGGCGAGAACCACGTTAGTATCCAGCACAGCGCGCAGAGAGGCAGCCATCAGAGCTTTGCGGTAATGGCTCGATGCTGCTCCTGCAGGAGACTAAAGGAAGCATCCCAGTCGAAGCCTGCGGCCTGGTCCCGCTGCGCCTGACTCACTGCGCGCGCTGCAATGTCCCTAGCTTCATCGCTGTAGCGCTGGCGGCGCAGGGCTTCGAGCCGGGCCTCGTGCCGAAGATACAGAGCGACCCGGTCATCCAAGTGGGGAATGCCGGCCACATCGTTCTGCACCTCATCCGGGATGTTGAAGGTCATCGTCATGTGCGTATCTATGTTGCTGAGGGGGTGTCTGCAAGGATGGAAATTGGAGTTGGTGCGAGGATTTCTGCTGGGGGCTGCAGGAATAGCGGTAAGCATTGAGTTCTCCGCAGTGTGGACCAAGCGGCGAGTTCGCGGCAGTTCATGAGGCCGAATGCACGGCATGGTGAGTGAGCAAATGCCGGGGAATGCCGTCCGGCCCGGCGGCCTTTTTCGAGGGTTCCGCCCTGATGAAAGGTTGACAAGTATTACCTAGAGCGGTAATACTTTCTCATGACCATCACGGTAAAAGGACAGATCACGATTCCTCAGGCACTGCGCGAGCGGTTCGGCCTGCTGCCGGGGACGGAGGTGGAGTTCGTGGCGGGAAGCGAGGCTCTGGAGGTGCGTCCGCGTAAGCGCAGCCGGAAAGCGGCAACCGCCTTCGAGTCATGGCTGGCAAATGCCGCTGGATCCGCACGCACGGGCCAGACCACCGGTGAAATGATGGCTCTGACTCGAGGGGAGGACTGAACGATGGTCCTTGTGGACACCAATGTGCTGCTCGACATCGCCACCCGTGATCCGCAGTGGTTTGCGTGGTCCAGCGCGAAGCTGGCACCTCTGCTCAACAAGAGGATGGCGGCGATCAATCCTGTCATTTATGCCGAGCTGGCCCCTCATTACCGGGACGAACGGGATCTTGATTTGAATCTTGTGCCCCCGTCCGATTTCAAGCGGCTGCCGCTGCCGTATGCGGCAGGGTTTCCTACGGCGCGTGCCTTTCTGGCGTATCGGAAAGCAGGTGGGAGCCGAACGTCTCCACTGCCGGACTTTTTCATCGGGGCTCACGCGGAAGCCGAGGGGCACACGATTTTGACGCGCGATCCTGTCCGCTACCGCACCTATTTTCCGAAGGTGAAACTGATTGCGCCCTGAGATGAAGCTTTTTGGACGGGCCTGTGGATCACATCCGCACCCGCAGGGCCTGCCATTGGCCGCCGGTGAAGACGAGTTCAATGATCCATTCCAGATCGCGGCGGACTGAGGTGCCGTCGGGGCGGGTGCCGGTTTGGTGGAGGGGGCAGGTGAGTTCCCAGCGGGCTCCGGGGAGGGGGCGGAGTGATGGCGGGCGGAGGGCGGTGAAGGTGGCGGAGGGGCAATGGGGAAAATTGCTGGCTCCGTGGGGATCGTACTGGAGCATGACGGGGAGGAGCAGGGTGTGGAGGGCGGACTGGTCACGGTCACTGAGCGCGGGGAGGAGTTCCTCAAGAAGCAGAGCGGTGCCGTTGGCCGCATACCTAGCCCGCAGGGCGGCGATGCCATCTTCTACGAGCCGGACCGCGAGCGCACGGCGAAAGGATTCCTCCGGCGTGCTGGCGGAGCGTCCGTCCTGCTGCCATGCGGCCTCAGCGGCGGTCCAGTCGAGAGGGATGCGCTACGGCTGCGGCTTTAGTTCCCACTTCTCACCGAAGAAGTCCGCGGCGGGAATCGCGCCGGGGTAGCGTCCGTTGGGCGGGGTTTTCAAATCTATGACGGCCCAGTCGGGCAGCTTCGGTGTCTGGCGGGCGTTGTTGAGGTAGTCGTAGTCGCGGAAGGTGAAGCTGCTGTTGAGCACCACGTAGCGCGCGGGGTTCAGCGGGTTGGGGTAGATGCAAATCAGCGCGTGATCCGCGGCGGGGAAGGTCTTCGCGCCTGCTTTGATCTCGCTGCCGCTCCAGGTGATGGGCAGCTTCGGCGCGACTTTCGCCATGACGGCATTGGAGGAAGGATCTCCCCACAGCACGAGGTTGGCGGAGGCGATGTCGGCATCGGTGATCGCCGTGTCGTCCTTCACCCGCGCATCGCCGCGGAAGTGCCGCCGCCAGTGCTCGATGGCCCGCTCCATCTCCGCCTTCGCCCACGAGCCGGCTATCTCATTCGCCGCCGTGCCTGTCGGGCGCACGAAGATGAACGAGTCCATGAAGGCATCGTCCACCGGGCCTTGCAGGCCGTGTTTCTTGCGGAGGCCGGCGCTGGGAAGAGGGCCGGCGACCCACTTGTCGCCTTCGATGCGAGCAGCGACTGTGAGGGAGCCATCAGAAGTTGGCGAGATGTTCAGATGAAGCGGCTGCACCCCTCCGTCGGACTGAATGATCAGACCGTCGAGGGGCCGTTCACGGAAAGCCGCCGGAGGAAGATGGACGAGGAGAGCTGTTACGTTGGTCGTATCGAGGGTCAGGGTGAAGTCAGCCCGGGGATGCTCGCGGGGCACGTACACTTCATGAACCTTCGCAGGCTGCCAATGTTCGCGCATCGCTTCAATGGTGACGTGAGCCGAGCGGTTGGTGCGCAGGCTCCAAGTCTTGAACCCAGCCTTGCTCGGCATCGCTGCCCGGCCTGACTTTGCCAGCGCATCAATCCTCCGCGCCACCTCCGCCTTCGCGCCCTTTTCGTATGAGTGCGCCGTCTTTGGCCCGATGATGTGCGTGAGTTCCATGCCCTCCTTCTTCAGCGCCTCCGCCATCAAATCCGCCGCCTGCTTCTGCTTATCGTTCTCTCCGCTGTAGGCCACGGTGGGGCAGTTGAAGAGATTCCCCGCGACAGCGGTGGAGTCGTAGAGGTTCCACAGCTTCTGCTCCCACGGATAGGGCTGGAGTTTCTCCCCCTGGAAGAAGTTGAGGAACTGCTCGGTCTCGCTGAAGCCTGCGCCGGGGTTGGCGGCGCACCATTGCCATGCGTGGTGTGTGGCGAGGTGCCAGCAGGCCGCGCCGCCGAGGCTGAATCCGCGCACGACGATGCGGTCTTCGTCGATGCGGTAGTCGCGCTTCACCACGTCCAGCGCCTCGAAGAAATCCGTCTCGCCGGCGAACCGCTGGCCGTTGTTGTAGCGGCCGTAGGGATGGAGCACGATGGTGTCCTGCGGGGTGAATTCGCCGGGCTGCGTCTGCCGCTGGTGGATGAAGTCCAGCTCTGTGAGCTTCTCGCCGCGGCCATGGAACCAGCAGTCGAGCCGCCAGCGATAAGGCAGGTTTTTCTGAAACGACTCCGGCACCACCAGCCCGAATGGTTGCACGCTGCCATCAATCTTCGAAAGGTAGCCGCGGGGGACGAGCCCGGTTTGTTGCAGCCATGGGGTTGCGCCTTTATTCAGGGATTCCAGCCGCGTAAAGCCCTCCTTCAACTGATCCGCCGCCCAGTCGCACTGCTTTGGGTCAAAGAATTCATCGTAACGCAAAGCCCAGTCCACGGCTTTGTGAAAGATCTGGACATCCGGCAGGAATTCTGCGGTTGGTTTACCATTCAGTTCACCGCGAGCTATGTTGATGCTCTCTCCCAGCCGGGCGATCTCCGCAGTCAGGGCCGCCCGGACAGCATCCGGAACAGCCACGCCGGCTGGCGGTTGCCTGCGGATGTTCTCCGTCAAGTTGTCACCGGCTCCATCAGCTAGAGCAGAAGCGGCAATGGCGAGAGAAATCCAGATGTGGCGAATGGTCATATCCGGCTACCTGATCACGACTGCTCGCGATGTGGAAACGGAGATTTCCTCCGCGAAGACGCGGCCCCCTTCCGGATTGCGCTGATTTGCGCCTGCCTGGCGATCAATGTGCTTTGCAGAACTCCTCGAACCGGTCCAAGCCTTTCTTGATGACGTCTAGGCTGCAGGCATAGCTGAAGCGGACGGTGTCGTCGTCGCCAAAAGCAATGCCGGGGACCACGGCCACATGGCTGCGGCTGAGCAGTTTCTCTGCGAAATTCATGCTCCTGATGCCCATGCTGCTGATGTTCACGAGGAAATAGAAGGCCCCCTTGGGCTCGACCACGCTGACTTGCGGCATAGCGGCGAAGCGGCTCAGCATATAGTTTCGGCGCATGTCGAACTCATCACGCATGTCGGACACCACAGCAGCATCGCCGCCGAGAGCAGCGAGCGCTCCGTATTGGGCAAACGTAGCCGGGGCGCTGGTCATGTGGCTTTGGATCGTGTCGATGGCGTCTGCCAGCTTCCCAGGCGCGGCGGTGTAGCCAATCCGCCAGCCGGTCATGCTGTAGGCCTTGGAAAATCCATTGACCACAATTGTCAGATCCTTCAGTTCCTGGCTGATGCTGGCGATGCTGACGTGTTCCGCATCATCGTAGACGAGCTTTTCGTAGATTTCATCGGAGAGAATGAGGATATCCTCGGCAGCGGCGATTTCACCGAGCGCAGCCAGTTCCTCGCGGGTGTAGACGGCACCGGTCGGGTTTCCGGGGCTGTTGATGATGATCATCTTTGTGCTGGGGGTCATCGCCTCCTCAAACTCCTCCGGGGTCAGCTTCCAGCCGTTCGCCTGCTTTGTCTGGACGATGACTGGAGTGGCCCCCGCCATGCGCACCATATCCGGGTAGCTAGTCCAGTAGGGCGCCGGGATGATGACTTCGTCACCGGCTCCGCAGGCCGCGAGGATGGCGTTGAAGCAAGAATGCTTAGCTCCGCAATTCACGCTGATCTGATCGGGCGTGTAGTCGAGGCTGTTGTCCTTTTTAAGCTTGGCGCAGATGGCTTCCCGCAGTTCCAAAAGCCCGGATGACGCGGTGTATTTGGTTTTGCCTTCAGCCAACGCCTTGAGGCAGGCATCTTTGATGAACTGCGGGGTGTCCATATCAGGTTCACCAGCTCCAAAACTGCATACGTCTATCCCCTCCTTCTTCATTTTGGCCGCCTGGGAAGTGACAGCTAGGGTGATGGAAGGTGCGAGCTCGGCAATCTTGGTTGAAACTGGGTCCATGGTAAAAAAAGTTAGGTCCGTCTGGAAAAGTGACGCACAGGAGAGGAGCATAGCTTTGGCTTGTCAACCCGGCTGGACAAAAACTATCGCCGATGTTACCATTCTGCCGGAGACCAAGCGGGGAACTTATCAAAACATCCGGATATTTTGATATTTCCCTTGCCGCTCCTGGGAAAAATGCCACATTTGCGGAAATCATGCCACAGCCCGATCAGACCGCCGAACTCCGAGACGCCCTTTCCCGCCGCATCCTCATTATAGACGGGGCCATGGGCACGACCATCCGTGGGTATGAATTGACCGAGGCGGACACCCGCGGCGAGCGATTCCGGGAAAATGACAAGGATCTGAAAAACAACGGGGACATCCTGAGCCTGACCCGCCCGGATGTGATCGAGGACATTCACAGGCGTTTTTTGGAGGCTGGCGCAGACATCATTGAGACCAATACCTTCTCCGCCACTTCGCTGGCCCAAAGTGAATTCTTCCGGGAGGACCCCAGGGAGCACGGCGGGCGAAAGGATCCGGAGTATTTCCAAGGCATTCTACAGGATAAATTTCTGAATGATCTCGCATGGGAGATAAACTACGAATCGGCCCGGCAGTGCCGGAAAT